>JAITFY010000006.1 GCA_031281025.1 Treponema sp.
CATTTATGGGGTACCTTGCCGGCGACAGCATTGATTATTACCGTGTTTGGCTGGGCAATGAAGCACCTGAGTTTAAGACCATTACCCTGGAAGACTGGGCGCTTGAGGATATCCCCGGCGAGGGTTATCGGGATGGCAAACCCAATCCCGGCGAAACTATTAATCTTGATTTGCGCTTTATCAACAACAGCCTGGAAAACAGGACTCTTACCATGACCAGTTTGACTATAGGTGCCGCACATGCCCAATTTGTGCAGAATATCTACATTCCTTCCGGTTCACTCTTCCTTCCGGCAGGGCATTATGGTTCGCTGACATCATTTAACACCGGTACATCTGCATCAGCAGTGCAGTTGTTAAATCCCATAAATATTAATAATGCTTTCCGGTTCAGGCTTACTTCTGACTGTCCTATTGGACCTTTAACTCTTACAGTTGGCTTTAGAGATAATTTTGGCATGGAATTTGCACAGACAATCACCTTTGAAGTTGTAATGCCGCCAATACAAATTGTTCTGGACAGTTTTGATAACGAAGTCAGTACCGGTCAAAATTCTACTATACACATACAGGCAAAAAATACCGGTATAGAAGATGCCTTTGTTGTAAGTGTACAACTGTTTGTCCCCTTTAGCTCGCATGGGCATCATTTGAGTATCAATAGCGGCCATGCAAATATCGGTACTCTCATTGCGGGCGGAGCTTCGGCAGGCGCTTCATTTGGAGTTTATATTCACCCTTCCTGCCCTGCCGGAGTTGAAATCCCATTACAGGTAGAGTTTTCCAACAACGATGGCAATAGATGGAGAAGCTATTTTATTGTACGGGTATTGCCGCCGGGTCCGACAAACGTACAAGCTCATGCTGTTTCTGAAACAAGTATCCGTATTACTTGGCAGCAGGTTTCCGGTGCAACTGGTTATAAGGTGTATGATCATCTAGGTACACTGGTTGCAAATCCTGGAAATGTCACACAATACGATGTTACCGCTCTGGAAAGCGGAACGATATACAGTTACCGTGTCAGCGCCACAGTTGGCGACATGGAAAGCGTAAGATCGCCTGCGGTATCCGCTAGAACCTGGGAGCGGCTTGTGTTTAACAGGCAGTATGGTGGAACGGCAAATAGCAGTGTGCCGCATTCGTTCAGGTTTTATATAGAAAATGGCGCAGTTTATGATTTTTCTTCCAGTGCTAATTTTACAGCCATATATGAAAATACAGGTGCGTCTTGGTTTACCTTTTACGCCTTCGAAGAATTTTCAAGGCAGACTGCCTCTCAGAGCGGCTGGGTGTTTATTACGTTTAATTTAAATTATCAATACAAAGTAAGACATCCTGAACAAGCGGCAAGTGCTTTTACACTTTTGGGAAATACCGGATTGATAAACGAAGCTGTTAAAACAATTACTGTTGGTGTACCTTTCGATACAAATCTAACAAACCTAACGCCTGTAATAACAGCCGCTTCCAGCTGGACTGTCACAACAAGCGGAGCGCAGGATTTCAGCAGCCCTGTTACATATACCTTTACCAAAGGAGATATTACACAAGTTTATGCCGTAACCGTTACGCCCGGCGGGCAGGGAGGGATCGATATTAATCCGCCTGATATTAATGATATTACCATTAATGGATTTCCCACAGCATCATTTACCATTTCTAGAAGTGGTGCCGGAGGTTTTCTCACAACAAGAACGATAAATCTTGATACAGGTTATTCCAACATTGAATGGTGGATAGGCGATGTAAACCGCACATCCACCGCCACAAATCAAGGCAGGACTTTTGTCGTTCAGTCGTCATCCCTGACATTGGGAGCGCATACCTTAACAGTTATTGTTTATGTCAACAGTGTGCCGTATTCAAACGAGATTGATTTTACTGTTGTGCAATAAATGAGGAGTGTGAAATGAGAAATGCAAAAGTAAAAGGTAAAAGAGAACAATTAACAGATAATAGAGAACAGATAATAAAGCATGATTTTTTACGCTTCTTATTTATCTTTTCTTTTTTCTTTATTCTTTTGTTTTCTTGTTCTAATCAGTTTGATGCCGATCTTGGCGGAGCGTCTCTGGCGAAAGGTTTTGGGCGGATTGTTATTGGAGAGGATGAACAGGCGCGTACCCTTTTTCCGCGTACACCGGAATTTGTTTCGTATACTATAAATTTTGAGTGGCTGGGAGAGGGGGAAACAGGCAGGGAAAGCCAGACAGTAACAGCACTGCCATTTTCTGTAGAATTGCTGGCTGGACCCTGGTTGATTACTGTAGTTGCCTTTACCCGTTTAGAAGGAGTAGAGGGAATGACGGACGGAAATTACCGTGCAGCCACCGGAAACAGGACAGTAACAGTTGTTTCCGGCCAAAGCGTTCCTGTTACGGTTAACCTAACAACTGAAACCGGGCAGGGCCAGGGTGTTTTTGAATACGACATTGGTTTGCCCCAGGGGTTGGGCGCTGCGGTATTGCGAATACTGTACATGGACAGGACAGTCGCTACAACGGTAAATTTGCTGGAAACCGCTTCCGGCAGAATGGCCTTGGACACGGGGTTTTATATTGTGCAAATACAGATTACTTCCGGCAGGGTGCGCTCCAGAACCGAGCTTATCCACATTTACAACGGACATACCACTACCGCCGCCGGAAGCGCCTGGAATTTTGACCTGGAAGAAGGCGTATACCTGAGTGTGGGCGAACTGGGCGGATTTCTCGCAAACGCGCCTCAGAATACGGCGGATAACCCCTATCCGGTTAAGTTGATGGTGAATCTGGAGAGCTTGGGTGTTACTCGAACATATCCTCCTAGTGAGATGATATATGTTAATGTCTTGGGAACTCTTACAGAAGCCTTACATGGTAAATATGTAAATCTGGATTTAAGTAACGCCACTGGTAATCTACTGACTAATAATGCAACAGGCGGAAGCTATTCTTATATGCCCGAAACAAATAGAGACAGAATTGTTTCAATAATTCTGCCTGAAGGTTTAACATACATTCCAGAAATTACCTTTATCAGTCTTATCAGCCTTAAAGAAATTGTTTTTCCTGATTCGCTGCAAACAATTGGTACAAATGCTTTTAACTATTGTACCAGCCTTAAAGAAATAATTTTACCGAATTCAGTGCAAATAATTGGTGATCATGCTTTTCGCGACTGTACCAGTCTTAAAGAAATAATTTTACCTGCTTCTCTTGAAATTATCGGCAGATATACTTTCGCAGGGTGTATCAGGATTGAAAAAATAGATTTGCCTCTCGCTCTGCGAAGAATCAATGATGGCGCCTTTAACGGTTGTACCAGCCTAAAAGAAGTAGTTTTACCTGCTTCAGTAGAAGCTATCGGTGGTTTTCTTAATAATTCAGATGCCGGCGCTTTCCAAGGGTGTACTAGTCTGGAAAGCATAACCTTACCGGCATCGCTTACAACTATTGGTTTTAGGGCTTTTTTGGGGTGTACCAGTCTTAAAGAAATAATTTTGCCCGATTCCTTGCAAACAATCGCTGATTGGGCTTTTGGCAATTGTACTAGTCTTGAAAAAATAATTATACCGGATTCACTGCAAACAATTGGCGCAAATGTTTTTCGCGACTGTACCAGTCTGGAAAAGGTTGAACTCCCTGCTTCGGTAGAAACGATAAGCGTATCTGCTTTTGAAAACTGTACCAATTTGCTTTTGAATATACCTGCAAACTCAACATTGCGAACCATTGGAGCCAATGCTTTTAGGGGAGTAAACCAATTTCGTACAACAATGGATTTTTCCGGCCTTGTACAACTTACCAGTATCGATCTGACAGGTTATACAGAACTTCAATACCTCAACCTTTCCGGCTGTATTAGACTTACTTCTGTTAATACTACGGGACTCACGTTACTTAGGGAAATCGATTTATCTGATACCAATGCATTATCAGCAGCCAATATCAGAATAATCGGTAACCCGATTTTGGAAAAAGTAATTTTGCGTTCCAATATTGGAACTGTTCCCTCTACAATGTTTTCTGATACTCCTGCTTTGAGTGGAATATATTTTGGCGGCTTGCAGACTTCTGTATCATTTAATCTTACTGCATTAAGCTGGTTAAGATATATTGATTTATCCCCCATGACAGCCTTAACAACACTAAGTGGAGGTATCACCGCTCTCCCACTGGTAGAAAATGTAATTCTGCCAGAATCTCTAATAACAATAAATGGGCCTGTTTTTAGGGGTTTTACTTCATTAAAGGTACTGCCCATTATGCCTGGAATTCAAAGTATTACCAATTCCGCTTTTGAAGGATGTACAGGTCTTTACGCAGATACCGGCACCCTTGATCTTTCGGCATATACAACTTTAATTTCCATTGGAGACAATGCCTTTAGGAATTGCACACAGATAACTTCGTTTATTTTACCTGTATCATTGGAGTATCTTGGGAGAGCTTTTAACGGTATTAATAATTTGAATAATGGAATAACAGTTTTGGATTTATCATATTTAATTTCATTAAAAACCATCCAAGGAACTTTTGCTCATTATGGTAATTTGCACACTGTTATACTGCCAGAAGGGCTCGAGCATATCGGGGATGAAGCTTTCTTAAATTGTGTTGCGCTTACGACCATTGATTTACCAAAGTCACTTATTAGTATAGGTAATTCTGCTTTTAGAATTCCTTATAGCTTATCCACTCCATTTTCAACAATAGATTTTTCCAAGTGTAGCTCTCTGGTTAATATTGGTGATTCTGCGTTTGAAAACCGGTTTTCAACAACACTTGATTTTTCTGGTCTTATTGCACTAAAAACTATAGGCAATTCGGCTTTTAGGGAATGTAGATTTTTATTATCAATGAACTTTTCCGGGCTTACTGCGCTTGAAACCATTGGTAGCGATGCCTTTATTTCCACATCTAACAGAAATATTGGAACGCTTGATTTGTCCGGTCTTAGCGCTCTAAAAAGTATAGGTAATAATGCATTTCGCAGATTAGGCATAACAATGTTAAATTTGTCAGATTTAAGTACTTTAGAAAGTATTGGTAACAATGCATTTGCGTTTAACGCACTAAATAGTATTGGCCCTGGCCCACAATATTCTGTTAATATCAGCGGATTAAACAATTTGATATATCTTAGCGGGTTTAGCGACATGAATCTGGTATCAGTAGATTTATCAGGGCTACCATCTTTACAGATTATTGGTACCGGTGCATTTGCCGCTACTCCTTTAACCTCAATAAATTTATCAGCCAATACAAACTTGACAACTATTGGCGGTTCCGCATTTTCCCAAACTCCTTTAACTGCAATAGACTTGTCAAATAATACTGCTTTAACAAGTATTGCTGACTCGGCTTTTAATAATAATGCTAATTTTAACAGTATTGGTCCTGGCTCACAATATTCAGTAAATATCCAGGGGTTAAATAATCTTGTTTCCATTAGCGGTTTTAGAAATAACAGCAACCTGACATCAGTAAATTTATCAGAACTAAGCGCACTGGAAATTATTGATAACAATGCGTTTTTAGGGTGTGCTAATTTGACAGCATTTGATTTATCCGGAATATATGTGCCGCCTCAACTTGGGAATAATTTCCCTAACAACCAGAATATGCTTATCTATGTTCCTGCTGAAAGCCTTGAAGTTTATAGAACTGCACCAGGTTGGAATAATTTTGCTTCACGTATCCACGCAAAACCCTAACAAACAAATAAGGAGAGAACAATGAACAAAGAGAATGTTAAAATGAAAAAAGAACAATTAACAGTTAGCAATGAAAAGAAATATTTTTATGGTCGCTTAACTTTGTTATTTATTATTTGTAATTTATTATTTGTTTTTTCCTGTTTTAATCAGTTTAATATTCCTGATTATGAAACAGAGGTAATAACAGAAGGTCTTGGCCGGATTACAATTACCTATGATGATTATAGCCGTACCCTTCTTCCCAAAACACCGGAGTTTGTTTCGTATACGTTGAGCTTTGAGTATCAGGGTGAAGACGAAGTAAGTAAAAATGATATAACAATAAATTCACTTCCCTTAACGGTAGAATTAACCCCAGGGCCCTGGCTTATAACGGTAACAGCTTTTGTCCAGATAAAAGATGTCGCGGGGCTTACAGACGGCGAATATCCTGCGGCCAAAGGAAGTGTTGCGGTAAATGTTATTTCCAACAGCAATGTTCCGGTTAACGTTAATCTTAATAGCGGGACGGAAATAATAGGCGAGGGGATTTTTGAATGGGATATAGGCGTGCCTCAAGATCTTGGCAGTGCGGTACTGCGGATACTCAACATGGACAGGAGCGAAGCCGAATCGATAAATCTGCTTGAAAAACCCTCGGGCAGTATGATACTGGAAACGGGGTATTATCTTTTGCAGATACAAATTACCACAGGGAGGGTACGTACCAGGACAGAACTATTGCACATTTACAACGGGCATACCACTGTCGCTGCCGGAAACGCCTGGAATTTTAATATTGAAGAAGGTTTTTATTTTTCAATCGCTGAATTGGGCGAATTTCTTTCTTCGCTTCCGGCCAATACTGCTGACAATCCCTATCCGGTAAGGCTGATGACCAATTTACAGAATTTGTCCCGGCGAACCGGCAATAACCTTAATGTCTTGGGCGCGCTTTTTGAAGTCCTTCACGGTAAATACATCAGCCTGGATTTAAGCGGTGCCACCGGCAGCCTGGAAACTGCGGCGCTTAATCTTGTTCAATCTGAACCCAATACCAACAGGGATAGGCTGATTTCTGTTATTCTTCCCAATGCTTTAACCCTCATCCCACCAGGGACTTTCCGGAATTGTACATCTTTAAAGTCAATTGTGTTTTCTGATTCTTTGCAAACCATCGGTGGCGAAGCATTTTTTGGCTGTTTGTCTTTGGAAGAAGTACATTTTCCCAATTCGCTTCAAACCATAGAAAATAGCGCTTTTAACGGTTGTATTTCACTTTCAAAAGAAATTGTTTTTCCGCCTTCGTTCAGAACTATTGGCGCCACTGTTTTTCAAAACATTGGCATAACAAAATTGGATTTTTCTGCCAGTACTTCCATGACAACAATTCCCGCAAGCACTTTTTTGAATCATACCAGTCTGGAAACGGTTATTTTACCGGCATCGCTTACGACGATAGGTAATGATGCTTTTCGAGGATGTATTTCCTTAAAAACCCTGCCTGTAATGCCCGGCATTCAAACTATCGGCAATGCAGCTTTCGATGGCTGTACCGGCCTATACTTCGATACCGGCTTTCTTGATCTTTCGGAATATACAACTCTCCTAAGTATAGGAGACAATGTTTTTAGGAATTGTCAACAATTTACTTCTCTTGTTTTACCTTCTTCCCTGCAAACTTTGGGTAATGCTTTTCCCGGTTGTACTGGCCTTATCACCGGCTTAACCGAACTAAATCTGTCAAACTTTAATGCTCTAAAAGCCATCAACGGTGTTTTTAATAATTTTACTGGTCTTGTTTCAGTAATTCTACCTGCTGGAATTGAAACAGTGGTATTTAGAAACTGTATAGCTCTGTCACATATTAATAGTTTCTCTGGTAATACAAACCTGAAAACTGTTGATCTATCTGGCTGCATAACACTGACAAATGTTGATTTTTCTGGCAATACATCTCTTGTATCGGTTGATCTATCTGGCTGCACCGCTCTGACAAACACCGGTAATTTTACCAGCATAATATCATTGGTATCGGTGAATTTATCCAATACTGCGCTAACAAAGATAAACGATGACATGTTTCGTAATTGTATAAACCTTGAAACATTAATTTTAACTGGAACCGATATAGATGAAATAGGCAACAGAGCTTTTTCGGGCTGTCGTGCATTGTCGTCGATTAATATTTCAGATCTAAATAACTTAAGAAGTATAGGAAACGAAGCATTTTTAAACAGTTTTCATCAATCATCGAATATCCAGATTTCCGGATTAAATAATTTGGAAGTGATAGGTAACAGTGCTTTTTCCGGTTCTAATTTGAAAACATTAAACTTATCGGGCAATACCATATTAACAGAAATACCTAATAATGCATTTTCATCCTCATCTTTGGTAACTGTTGATTTATCCGGCTGCTCTGCCTTGACCAGCGTTGGCAGTTTTGCCGGTATTACAACACTGGTAACGGCAGATTTATCCGGTTGCATTTCCCTTACAAGCGTTGAGTTCTCCGGCAATACATCTTTGGTAACGTTGAATTTATCCAGCTGTACCGCCCTGACCAGTGTTGGTATCTTTACCGGCATCACCACCTTGGTGTCGGTTGATTTGTCCGGTACTGCTATTACCAGTATTAGCAATGATATGTTCAACAACTGTACGTCTCTAATTTCTATTAATTTATCTGGCTGTAATTATTTAACTAGTATTGGCGATCGTGCGTTTAGAAATACAGCTATAAAAGCATTTAATTTATCTGCCAGTACCTCTTTGGTAAGTATAGGGTTAAGCGCGTTTGCTTCTTGTATATCTTTGGCAACGGTAGAATTATCTGCCAGCACTTCATTAACAAATATTAGTAATGCTGCGTTTAGATATTCTGCTCTGACAACACTCGACTTATCCGGCTATATTGCCTTGGCAAGTATAGGATCAAATGCGTTTTCTGATTGTTATGATTTGGAATCAGTTGATCTATCGGGTTGTACTGCTTTGACAAATATTGAACGTTGGGCATTTTATAATTGTCCATCATTAACAACAGTAAATTTATCTAATTGTACTGCTTTAACAGGTTTGGCAGATATAGTTAGTTGGAGCGATCGTGTATCTCCTTTTATGGAATGCAGATCACTGACTACGATTGATTTATCTGGTTGCATTGCACTTAAATCTGTCTATTTTATTGGTACCGCTTTGTCATCAATTGATTTCTCCGGTCTTACCAACCTATCAGAAGTACTTATAACCGACTCCCTTTTTACAAATATTGATAATAATATGTTTGCCGGTTGTACATCTTTAGAATGGGTTGATTTTTCTAACAACTCTGTTCTAAAAACAGTGAGTTTACCTGACAATTCAAACTTAAGAACAGTGAATTTATCCAATAATCCTTCACTGACAAGCGTTGATTTATCAAATACTGCTTTGACAGGTAGTACAACTTCAATGTTTAACGGCTGTACATCTTTGGCTACAGTAAATTTATCCAATTGTACTTCTTTAAGAGAAATTACATTTAATACGTTTGCAGGTCTTATTGCCCTTGAATCAGTTGATCTTTCTGGTTGTACCTCTTTAACGCGTATAAATAATTTCGCGTTTGCAGGCAGCGAGTCCTTGAAATCTATTGACTTATCCAGTTGTGTAGCCTTAACGACTATAGAATGGCATGCTTTTGCAGGCTGTACAAGTCTTACACAGATCACGTTTCCTGCAAGTATTAATTCTATCGGTGATTACGTATTTTCTGGTTGTATCAACCTAAGGTCATTTGTTATTACTGGAACTAATAGCCAATTTAGCACAATTGAAAATGGTAGTGCTTTGGTATTAAACACTACAGAGCTGTTAGCATATCCCTCCGCTACAGGTAGTGTTACACTGCCTGTAGAAATTACCGAAATCCGAATCGGTGCTTTTCAAGGTGCCACGAACCTTACTCATATCACACTGCCATCAAGTATAACTACAATTAACAACAATGTTTTCCGTGACTGCACAAATCTTGCTCAAGTAACGTTACCTCCTAGTCTTACTTCTATTGGAAACGAAGCATTCGCTGAATGCATAAGCCTTTACGATATTATTTTACCAACAAACCTGACTTCTATTGGTAATGCAGCTTTTCGTGGTTGCACGAGCCTTGCCAATATCACGCTACCGCCAAGTCTTACTATCATTGGTGGTGAAGCTTTTAGTGGTTGTATAAACCTTACTCAGATCAAGATACCTACAAGCATTGCTAATATAGGTTTTTTTGCATTTTATAATTGTACTGGCTTAGAGATAGTAGATTTATCAAGCTGCATATCTTTGACAGCAATTAGCAATGCTGTGTTTTTTAATTGTATCTCCTTAAAAACAGTGGATTTATCTGGTATTGCTGTACCGCCGTTATTGGAGTCAGGTTTTTTCTGGTATGGAGATTTATTTATGTTTCCAAGTAGTCGCCAATTCCAAAATACACATCCAAGTCTTGTTATCTATGTTTCTTCGAATGATGTTGCAACATACCAAAGCGATGTGGGATGGAGTACTTATGCCTCCAGGATACAAGCCAAGCCCGGAAATTAAAATAAACTAGGAGTAAAAAATGATTAAAGAACAATTAATAGTGAAAAATAAGAATATATTTTTAAGAAGGTTGTCGTGTAAAAAACTGGCAATAGAGCAAAGTTCACATTTACTCTTCATTTGTTTGCATTCTTCCATTTTCAGGAATAATACTAAAACCATACCCACAAAAAAACGCCTCTATCATTAATTCGAGTGATTGCTGCGAAACAGGGCGATATACCAGATTATAATATATTTGAAAATAAAAAACAATTCACTTTAGCAGTTCAAGCGTTTTAACAATGTCCAAAAAATAACTTTCTATTTTATTGCGCTCAACGTTTACTATCAAAATCGGATCATCCAAAAAAGAGCAGACTTTTACCAAATTTTTTCCAAGTTCCACATAATTTATAGGATAATCAAATTTTTGTCTGGCTTTTTTAATTAAATCCATAAAATCAAATCCATATTTTTGAACCAGAATATAAATATCAAAGTAATCCCGCCCACGAGCTTGTTGAGTTAGTGTAAATGCTTTATTAACTGCAATATCCAGAGCGCTGTCAATTTTTACATTACCTTCCATAAGGCCTTTTTCAAGTCTTATAAATGGATAATAAGTAAATTCAACTTTTAATGACTGTTCTTTTTCATAAGACAGGAAAAAAATATTCCGGTTAAATGATTGAGTATATTGTATCTGTTTTGCGCCAAAGTTATTTTTATGAGCAGTTAAAAAGAAATTTAAATCAACAGATTCTACTTCTGATTCAGAGAAAAAATCCAAATCTTCAGAATAACGATGGTGTAAATAATATTCGCTTAATGCTGTACCCCCGGAAAAATAAAATTGACTGTATAATTCATGTTGGGAACCAAAAAAATCCATAAAACTTTTTTGTTGAGAATTAAGAAGGCTTTTTCTCATATAATAAATACTCCAAAAAATTTCGGGTATCGTTATCAATATTTAAAATGGGCATATATTTTTCAAGCAGAAGACGGTCTATTTTTTCACCTTCGCTTAAACCGTAATTTAACTGTTGTTCCAGCATCCAGATTGAATATTTTTCTGGATCTGTCTGCAAATTTTGTGTATCGGTAGACCAGTTACGCATAATTAACCATCTTGTAATAAGTATACCTGTATTTGTTCAAAAAATCAACACGCCGCACGGCTACATGCGGCAAAAACCGCTTACTTTTCCCGTAAAACCAGTTTTAATTCCTGAATACTGCTGATAACTTGACTGCGCTGCATTTTCTGGAACCTTGTTGGGATCATTTCTTTGGAAGTACATTCCAAAACTGCAACAAGGTTTTGCAGTTCTACTTCGTAGGGATAGGCGGCAGGAACAAAATCGCCCATTGCTTCTTCCATGTCTTCGCGTCTTACAAAAATACGTTCATCCATGGCCGCCAAAAGTTTTGCGCGGACTAAAAGCGCTTCAAGGTCGGCGCCTGAGTATTCGTGATTGTACTTTTTAAAAAGGTCTGCAATAGAAAAATTACGAATATCCAAATCAAGTTTTTTTACCAGCGTTTTAAAAAGGTCTTCCCTGTCTTTGTTGGACTCGGGATAAAAAAGAGCAAGGTGCTCTTCGGCTCTTCCCTGACGTTTAAGGTCGATGGGTATTAAATCTGGGCGGCAGGTTATCAAAAACCAGATGATTTTTCCGCGGTACTCCGTATTCCCCATGAAGCTTGCAATCTGCGCAAAGACACGGTTACTGGTGCCTGAGTCGCCTTCCTGAGAGCGATCTCCCAAAAAAGCGTCCGCTTCGTCGATCATGACAGCGACAGGTGACATTGCAACAAGAATGTTTAAAACTTTTTCAAGGTTCGACTCAGTTTCGCCCTGCCATTTGGTGCGGAAGTTGCGGAATTTTACCATTGGAATGCCGATCTCACCGGCAAACGCGCTTACCATAAAACTTTTTCCGGTTCCTACTGGGCCTGCAATCAGGTAACCCATTGGCAGAACGTCGCGGCGTCCTATTTTAATTGCTTTGGCTGCATTTTTAAACCGCTTTTTGACAAAATCGTGGCCGGAAACGCTGGACAGATTGTATGAAGTTTCCATAAATTCCAAAAGCCCGCCGGCTTCGTTTTCGATTATTTCCTTTTTTTTCTGACGCATAATTTCGAGCGATAATGGATTGTTGTCTTCGTAACTTTCTGCAGTAAGCCGGTTCAGATTCATCAAGTTTAAACCGGAAGTAATAGAAGCAAGCCTTTCGCATGTAAGACCGCGGTCAAGTAACAGCCTTCCTTTTTTTTCTTTGTAAAACAGATAACTTTCCCTAACCTTCATGTCGGGAAAAGGTACGCTTATTTTTACAGTGGAAGGAGAACCTGAAAGACGCGAGGATATATCAGCCAGATTTTCTGTTAAAAGGATAATGGATATATCGCCATTGATAAATTTTGGATCTGTTGCCCATCTGTTAAACGTAACCATGCAATAGCGGTCGGTATCTGATAGACGGATTAAATCACCTGCCGGAACAAGATGCTCGGCATAGTCAATTATTAAAACCATACGGCATTTTTCACGTTTTTCGCTTGGTATTTTGGAAAGAAAATATTTTTCCATATAAGGAAAACATTTATTGGGATCGCTGGAAGTAAAATCGCTTGTATCAATATCGGCATTTGATGCAAATTTTGGAACTGTTGTTAGATAATCCTGCTCCATTTCCGGTTTACAAAATGTTACTCCGCTGGAAAAATCATAAAATACAATTATATTCTGATTCCCAAATAAAATTTCGGATATATATTCCTGAACACGGGTAAAAACAAATTCAGATTCTTTTCTTTGATGCGGAAGGAGGTCACGGATATTTCCGTGAAGTATATAAAGGTTAGCGGTTTTTGAACCGTACTTGCTTGCCAATTCCTGCGCCCACGCAGGCAGTATTTTTATATAATCGTGGTTTCTATAAATATATTGATCAGTCACCGGCCCTCCCTTCCGATTTTAAACTAACTAGTTAAACCGCCTGTTATCTGGGACTAAGACTGTTAAAATAATCCGACAAAGCTTTTGCAAAAGCTTCGTTAATGTTACGCTCACCAGCCAGTACAGCACGGTTCTCTGCTTCTGCCCTGGTTATTCCCCCTTCTCTTGAGTTAAAATTATGCGGCAATAAAGTAATATTGCGGCTTCTGTCAGCCAAAGAAACATCCATTTCTATTCGCGAAAAAGGATTGGGATTACCGGGCAGATCAACCGGCGTAAAGACTACATTTACATTTAACGTATAACGTGAAGCTGCGGCAGTTGTTTGAAAGCCGTGATTGGCAAAAATTCGGGCAAAAGCATTATGGAATCTTGCGTTTCTGTCGTTTGTTACATTAATACCAATTGGAATTGATCTGACAATATCCTGCGCCGCAAGACGGCAAGATTCACCTGTGGCAACAATGTCGACAGGTCTGCCGTCCAAAAGCATTACAACATCCCTGTATGAAGCGCTCATATCGGCCACTACAGCCGCAAACCGGTAGCGAATAACGCCATCCATGGAGTTTCTTTCGTCTGCTGTCATATTGATAAGGTTATTTAAAATATTGTTGTTGGCCTGAATTAAATCGTTGTAAATACGAATTGCTCTTGCTTTATCCATGACAGCAACGGCATAATATGTATTCCGCGAATCAAACCAGACTTCCCGGATTTCAACTCCCAGCAAATTATCCATGGAAACGTTTGTCCTGACATTTGTTCTCATTTCTATGGTATCAATCCAGCTGTCCATTACGCCATTTATAACAGCATGTTGATAAGAAGCAATTTCCGTGCTGTCTGCCTGTATTGATTGTCCAAAAAATGCACTTAGAGCTGTTATGGCATTTGCCTCTGCCCTTTCACGTTCAGGAGCAATACCTACAGCAGAAAAATATCGCACACGCGGAAACACTAATTCCGCATTGGCCACCCAGTCAGGTGCATTCCTATTACCGGAGCCTCTGGACGAGCCTGAACTGGCGCACGATATAAAAATAAAAACAATCAACAAAAATACAAGTAATACTTTCTTTTTCATTATTCCTCCAAATTATCATTTAGTTTTTTTATCTTTTTTGCCGGTTTTATCCTGCTCAATTCCCGGACCGATTTGATCAATTCTTTGTCTCTTGCTATTTTAGCAATTGTTGTTGGAAGACGATACGTCCAATTAAAGTCATTTAATGTACCAGGCACATTAATCCTTTCATCCACAGGATTTTCGGAATACCAATTACTGGAAAGATGCATAATATCCTGTATTTG
Organism: Treponema sp.; assembly: GCA_031281025.1. GTDB lineage: Bacteria > Spirochaetota > Spirochaetia > Treponematales > Breznakiellaceae > WQXQ01. The sequence goes on from JAITFY010000006.1 coordinate 14,532, forward strand.
GAAAATACGGAAACGGGAACGGGCGCTGGCAGCTTTTGAAAGAATAATTTTTGCCGTTCCGGGATTAAACACCTTTGGCAGTGAAGGGACTCCCAAAAGATTCGCATACTTTTTCTGGTCTGCTTCCTTTTCCCACCATTGCCGTAATGTAGAAGAATCGTGAACAGCAGGAGTACATACGCTTAATGGCGGATAGTCTTCGAATGGGACATAAGGTTCGCCCTCTTTATCAGGATCAGTGTACCAACGCATCAGCTTTAGGCTGAGTATCTTTAGTTTAGAAAGAACTTTAGGCAGACAATTTGGAACAGCGCCCAAATCTTCGGCACACGGCAGCATAGGCGACGATTCCGCCAAAACCGTAAGAAGTTTTCTGGCAAGCGTTTCCCAAACTTTTTCTGATTTTTTCTCGTGTTTTGCCAAGAGCTCTTCTATGGCTTTTTTTTCTTCTTCCGAAAAACTCTTGTATGCACTTGTTGTCTTATACAACCATGTTGGGGTGAAAAGTCCTTTTTCGTATTCAAGAAAAACCCTGTCTCTCCATTTTGCAAAAAGATAATTTCGTACAGCAGGATGTAATCCCAGAGCATCAATATCTTTTTCTCCTTTGATGTTTTTATTAAAAAGCCAAATATCTTCGTTTTTTATACGATTTAGCGCTTTGGAAAAAACATCATCCGCTGCAGCTTTAATTTCTTCCTCTGTGTACTGGCTGCCCCAATTGTTTTTTAGAGCATCCCAAACTTCGCCTGTAAGTAAATGAGATTGAGATACCCAACGGATTCTATCTTTGTCAAAGCCAAGCTTTTTTAAGTCACGGGCAGCAACTGGTATGTATGGTATGAAACGTCCAAGCGCAGAAGAATAATCATTGTAAGTGCTTGCCCAAATATGGAAAAATCCCAATACATGATCGATGCGGTAAGCCTCGTAATACTTGCTTGCCACTGCAAGACGATTTTTCCACCAGGCAAAATCGTCCTGTTCATGCGCTTCCCAGTTGTAAATTGGGAAACCCCAATTCTGGCCGTCGGGATTAAACATGTCGGGAGGAGCGCCGGCGGATAAACTCTGGTTATAAAGTTCGGGATACGCCCAAACATCACAGCTGTCCTCGTTCATAAGGATTGGTATATCACCTTTAAGAACAATGCCTGCTTCCCGTATTTTTTTAACTGCATTGGAAAACTGGTTATCCAATGCATATTGAAGCCATACCCAGAATAAATGTTCTTCGCTTAATTTTTCATCATTCCAAAAACCTTCGATTTCTTTACGGGTAACAATACGATGTTCTTTCCATTCTTTCCAGGATTTTAAGTCGTTTAGCTCTTTAAGCCTGCGGTAAACAGCATATTGTTTAACCCAGGCATTTTTTTCGATCCAAGCTGCCAAAATACCGCTTGAGCCTTTTTTCGCGCTTTTTTTAATTGCCGCTTTATTTTCACTAAAAATTTCCCGCAGGATTTCCAGTTTTTCCTTGAGAATTTTATAATGAGAATACCGCACATCTTTGTCGAATTTGTTTCTGGCCGTTTTAACACGCCTCTTTAGCGTACTTGAGGCTGCTTCGAATTCATCGAGTTCATCAATCCGTAAATAAATAGGATGAAGTGCAAATGCGGTTAAACTAAAATACGGAGAACTGTCAAAACCGGTATCATTGACAGGCAAAATCTGTATAAGCCCAATCTTCATTCTTTTGCACAAAAGGGCAAAATCACCAAGATCTGAGAACTCGCCTACCCCCATTCCATTTTTGGTCCGCAAAGCTCCAACCGGAACTGCAACGCCGATCAATCGTTTGTTGGTTGCAAGTTTTTCCATCCCTGCCTCCTTTATTTCTGATTTCTAACTTTTAATATATCAATTATAATGGTAAAAATCAAAAGGGTAAACCGTCCTGGTAACAAATAACGTTGATTGACAATGTATACAATTGACGGCTATTATAACATTATTAAGGAGTATATCATGAAATCCAAGTATTTTTTCACATCAGAATCTGTAGGAGAAGGCCATCCTGATAAACTTTGCGATCAGATTTCTGACGCAATTCTTGATGCTTGCCTAAAGGATGACCCGGCAAGCCGCGTTGCCTGCGAAACATTTGCGTCTACCTCATTGGTGCTTATTGGCGGCGAGATTACGACTAAAACATTCGTTGACTTTCATAGTTTGGTGCGAAAAATAGCCCAAGATGTTGGTTATACCAACCCTGACTACGGTCTTGACTACAATTCAATGGCTGTCCTGGACATGATTCACAGCCAATCTCCTGATATTTCGCAAGGCGTTTCCGGTACAGGTTTGAAAAAATTTAAAGGCCAACAGGGAGCAGGAGATCAGGGGATGATGTTTGGTTTTGCATGCAACGAAACAAAAGAACTAATGCCCATGCCAATTATGCTTGCCCACAAATTAATGATAAATGCGGCTAAATTGCGAAAAAACAAAACTATCAAATGGCTGCGCCCGGATGCAAAAAGCCAGGTTACGATAGAGTACGAAGGATACAAACCCGTCCATATAAATACAGTTGTAGTTTCACATCAGCATGATCCTGATGTTTCTCACAAGGAAATTGAATCTACCATAATCGAAAAGATCATCAAACCGGTGCTTGAACCCACAGGATTACTCGATAAAAAAACCAAATACTACGTCAACCCAACCGGCCGGTTTGTGATTGGCGGGCCGTTTGGAGACACCGGCCTTTCCGGACGTAAAATAATTGTAGACACTTACGGCGGCATGGGACGTCACGGGGGCGGCGCTTTTTCCGGCAAGGATCCAACCAAGGTTGATCGTTCTGCTGCATACGCCGCGCGTTATGTTGCAAAAAACATTGTTGCCGCAAAACTTGCAGACCGCTGCGAGATTCAGCTTGCTTATGCAATTGGTGTGCCCTACCCTGTTTCGGTCATGGTAGATACATTCGGAACGTCTAAAATCGAAGAAAGCAAAATAGAAAAAGCAATCTCAAAAGTTTTTGATTTAAGCCCCGCAGGAATAATCAAGGCTTTGGAGCTTCGCCGTCCGATCTATCTTAAAACTGCATCTTATGGTCATTTTGGGCGTTCGGAATTTACCTGGGAAAAAACTGATAAAATTGAAGAGTTAAAAAAAGCTATACAGTAAGAACCATCTCTTCTTTGGCCATGATTGTAGGAATCTTGTTTTTGGCGTATTCTTTTTCGAATGTTTCCAGCTGAATGTCTGTGTGTGTAGGATCGTGGTGAAAAAGAATTGTTTTTTTAGCTGCAGCTTTTTCTGCTGTTTCAATGGCATGATCCATAGAAGAATGTCCCCAGCCTTTGTGTTTTATATATCCTTCTTTTGTGTATTGGGCATCATGAATCAATAAATCCACATCTTTAAGAAACTGGACTATTTTTTCGTTTTCTTCCGGTTCTGAGTATGGTTCATGATCATAAATAACGGCAATTGATTTACCCATATAACTAAAGCGGTATCCAAGACAAATAGCAGGATGGTTCAATAATTTACTTGTAACTGTAAGACCGCCGCCAAGGTCAAGTTTGGTTTCTTTAATATGGTTATACTCTATTTTTGCTGCCAATTCAGTGTATCTGACAGGCCAGTAATTATGCGAGAATTGCGCTTCAAAAATATCTTTTAAATTTTCTTTTTCTGAAACTACAGAGCCGGTTATTGTTAATTCAGTTTCATTGTTATAAACCGGGGTAAACATTGGAAACCCCATTATATGATCCCAATGGGTATGTGTAATAAATATATCGGCTTTTATTTTTCCGTATTTTTTTAAATCATTAGCCACGAGCCAGTCACCCAATGGGCGCGCTCCCGACCCCATATCAAGAATAATCAGGCGATCGTCTGCTCTAATTTCGATACAGGAGGTGTTTCCGCCAAAAATTACTGTATCCCGGCCTGGACACGGAAGAGAGCCACGAACTCCCCAAAAACGCATTGTTAGCATTACTATATTATACAATAATTGACAAAATTTTTCAACAACGTTTCTTGAGGGGAATTATTAATTAAATACAAGCCCTACCGCTCCAACCCCGCTAATGGCCGTGCAGTTACCTCCGCAGAGAATTCCCCAGCGTTAAAGCTTTCCCCAGTAACACGGTCGTAACCCGCAACCCTGAAGTAATAGAGCGTTCCGTTCCTTAACCCGTCGATGAAAATGCTATCGGTCATTCCCACGTCGATGGGAGAAGGCCCCAATACAGCTCCCTCTCCAAAAAGTTCGCCGCGTACAGCGCTGTAGTAGACAAGGTATCCTGTTATACTTGCACTTGGGCTGTGCCTCCAGCGAAGATGAACACCGCTATCAACAGCAACTGCAGTTACATTACGCGGCGGCAATACCGGCTCTCCAGGCAGGTAGACAATCTGCAATTTTTCAAGGTAGGGGCTTACTTCCCCATCCGAAGACGGATAAAAATCCACAGCAATTTGTACATAACGTCCTTCTACACCAGAAATATCCCTGCCTGGTGTAAAACTGATCCATGGATAATTTTCCAAAAGCCATGGATTATTGGACGTACGGATAAAAAAGTGCATCTGTGAATCGTCAGAAAATCCAAATAAACCATTGTCGCGGAATTCGTTAACTGCCAAATTACGTCTTGTGCCGGTTCTTCCGCCTGTCACATTAACCCGAAGAACATTACTTTGATTGTCACCCATATCGATGGCCCTGCTTTCAATTCTGCCGCCTGTGGAAGGGTATTTTTGCGTGGAAGAACGCCCAAAAAAAACTTTGTGGATTTTTAGTTCATCCATTAACCCCAAAAAGTTTTCGCCAAGTTTGAAAACGCCATCGGAAGAAATTTGCGGTATAAAGACATCGCTGCTTTCACGGCCTGTCCTTGTTGCATAAACAATTGTTTCACTGACACCATCTACAAGATACTCGATCATTCCGTTTACAGAGTCAAAACGTATCATATGATGACTCCATTTTCTTGGAATAACCGGAGATAAACCAGAAAATTCTATTGCAACAGGCGAGAAAAAATTTGTAAAAGACCATAACATTCTATTTCTGGAAACAACACATTGAATCCGCGAAGGAGAATTGTTTTGCAAACCAATCCTTTGAGCAGAAAATTCAGCCGATGACAGCTGGTTTCCAGATGCAATCCAGGAAAAAACCGTCTCCCCATTTTCCATATTTAAAGGATACAGCCAAAATTCAATCGAAAAATCTCCGATATAATTGCCCCGGGCAAAAAGCGCATTACGACTTTGCGGTTCAATAATAATGGGACCGCTGTTGTTAAAAAGAGCGGCTCCTTCTCCTATCCTGGCTAATGTCCTGTCAACAACTCCTTCGCCATAGGCATGATTTGAAGAAACCCTTACCCTGTAATTGCCGGTACTATCCCTAAAAAGCCCGGCGTCTTTTTCGTCAAACGAAACATGCAAATCCAGCCCAGAAGAACAGTTACTGACACCCGATGACAAGGCCAGTACAGAATGCTGCCGGATATTTTTAACTTCACAGATTCCCCTTTTTTCGACATTTTGCCAGGCTGCATTTCCTCCCAGCAAAACGGTATTTTCTCCATACGAAAACCTTGTTTGCGCAAAGACGGGTTTGGAGAAGACACTACCTGAAATTAACAGAAAGATGTACACTATGTGTATGAATTTGAATCGATTTTTAAAAATTATCATGGTTATTATCAATATCGGCATAAAATAATATGGAAAATCAAATAAATCAGACAATAATAACTGGAAATTTAAAAAAAACGGCTTTAGACGCACCGTCAGAGCCGGGCGTTTATATCATGAAAAATGAAGAAGGCGAAATCATCTATGTTGGAAAAGCAAAATCCTTAAAAAACCGCCTTAAATCGTATTTTTCCGGTGAAAAAGACATAAAAACTGCTACCCTATTAAAACATGTACGCAGTTTTGAAACCATCATTGTAACAAACGAATACGAAGCTTTACTGCTGGAAAACACCCTGATAAAACAACATTCGCCCAAATACAATATCAGTTTAAAAGACGGTAAAACATATCCTGTTATTCGTATAACACATGAAGAATTTCCCCGCATTTTCCGCACTCGCAGAATAATCCGGGACAAGAGTCTTTATTTTGGACCGTTCCCCGACGGATATGCTGTAAATACATTGATGGAACTTGTTGATAAAATATTTCCGCTGCGCAAATGCAAAAAAATCAAGAAAAACGGCCCTTGTATGTATTACCATATTGGACGATGTATGGCGCCATGCTGCGGAAAAATCAGCGCGGAAAATTACAACTATCACATTCAACGTGTACAAAAAATGCTGTCGGGAGAAACTGATACATTGATTATCGATCTTACTTCCCGGATGCATGAAACTGCAAGAGCTTTGCAATTTGAAGAAGCTGCACAAATAAGAAACGCAATAAGAGCGATAAAAAGTCTTACAGGCGAAGAAAGCGGTTTACGGACAAGCTACATGGAAGATCTCAACCCGGAAGACCGTGACTATATCGCCTGGAGCGCCGAAGGCGTACTTACAACATTTACAGTTTTTTCCATGCGCGGCGGAAAAATGACAGGCCGCGATTTATTCCGCACCCGCTCCGCTGCCGCAGAAAATGACTCACTGGAAGTTTTTATAACATCCTATTATGATTCTGAAAAACGTCCGCCGGCTAAGGTTTATTTGCAGAATTCTTGGCGCCTTGGCGAGAAAAATATTAGTGAAAATTTAAACTTAACTCGCTGGTTTAAGGAAAAGTTTGGGTATGAGCCGGAGCTTATTGTCCCAACCGAGAAGCATCATGAAGCGATACTCGCTATGGCGTTTCAAAATGCAAAAGAAGATTTACGAAAGCGATTAAAAGAACGGGGCGCCGGCCCTGCTCTGGATGAACTAAAACGAGCCCTCAATCTGGATACAAGACCGGAACATATCGAAGGTTTTGATATTTCCCACCTTGACGGAAAACATCCTGTTGCTTCGTTGATCTCTTTTAAAAATGGAGTGCCCGATCGCAGGAATTACCGTTACTTTAAACTGCGTACAGTTATCGGAATTATCGATGATTATGCAGCGATACGCGAAGTAGTTAAACGCCGGTATTCACGCCTTATCCGCGAAGGAAAAGACTTGCCGGATCTGATACTTGTCGATGGCGGTATTGGACAGGTAAATGCGGCAAAGGGAGTACTGGATGAACTTGGTGTGGATTGCGGTCTTGTCGGAATTGCAAAAAAAGAAGAAGCGCTCTGGCTTCCCAAAGCAAAAGAGCCCATCCTTCTTTCCAGACAGTCAGAAAGCTTAAAAGTTTTGCAGCATGTACGCGATGAATGTCACCGCTTTGCCTCGAACTTAAACTTGCATCTTCGCTCCAGGGATTTGTTTTTTCCCATACTGGAATCGGTGGAAGGGATTGGCCCCAAAAGGGCGGCGGTTATCATGAAAGCTTATGAGTCACTTGAAAATATCGCCGCTGCTGATCCCGCTTTAATGGCGGAACGCTGCCGTATCAGCGAAGGAGCCGCACGCGCAGTACGGGCGGCAGCCAAGCTGACACTGGAAGAGCGCCGTTAAATTACAAATGCCATTCACTGCCGGTGCCGCTTTGCATGATCACATTCCCTGTTCTTATATCCAATACCCTTACCTGGAGGCGGCGTCCTGCGCCAGCGCCCACTACATCGATAATAACAATTGTATTTGCCCCAGCAAGCTGCCCGATACTTACAAAATCGTTGTCGCTGACATAACCTGACATTTGGAAATTCTGCTCTCTTAAAACCATGTCGATCATCTGCCGTTCAACAACTATTAAACCATTTCTTAAAAAAGTGGAAATCATATTGTCAATGACATTGTTTACTAAATTTTGATTCCCCGTTGCGCTGTTATGAATCCACAATCTTGGTTCAGAGGGAAGAACTCTCTGTATTTCGCCGATTGCATGGCTGGTAACTCTTTCCGCCGGGTTTTGGTTTTGGGCGGCGGTAAATTGTTCTACTCCTGCCTGTTGAGACAATTCTCTGTTTAACCGGGCAAGCGTATTCGAAGCCAAAGGGCTTCCGGTCTCTAAATGGACCTGCTGCATTAAGTTTACCGCATTTTGGGTTTCTCCCATTGCTTCATAAAGAATGGATGCATTCACTGCCGCGGCAACACTTTGGTATGTAACCCAAATATCCAGATAAATTTGACGGGCAGCCATGTAATTTCCGGCTCTTACATGTGTTCGGGCTTCTTCCATTTGCGGACGAAGTTCCCTGTTGTTTTCTCTCTCCAGAGCGCGGGAAATTCTAACTGTATGGGGAGCAATATCCCGGTTTAGACTTATTAACTGGCTGTCAATAACCCTGTTGACAAGCGTATCAACAGACGTCAGTCTATTTACGTCATCCTGAGTGTCGGCGGCGGTTCCTCTCCTTGTTACCGGCCCAATCAGGCTTCCATCACGCGGACGTTCAAACGAAAAAGTAAACTCAACCTCAACTTCCCTTACATAGTATATAGTCGTAATTATCTCACCTGTGTTTCTGTCTCGATGCTGCCTTTCCTGAGTGCTGTTACTTTCGCTGATGCGGGTTATCCTGCCGGTAAACAACGCATCCACAAAATTCTCGATGTTTTCGCCTCTTCTCCTTGCGTCATTAACTATCGAGGAGCTAACAAGCGTAAAATGATTTGTTGCCTGGATTCTGCTGGTAGCCGTATTGGTAGCATGCCGGGCGGCATTCTGGTAGACGAAGCTGGCGATACCGGCTTCAAAAGGTATAATGGCAATCCGCTGGATACCGGAAGTATCCAAAGTGGGAGTACGCTGCGCCTGCACTTCAACTTTGGTGGCACAACTTGATACAACCAAAAGCAAAATACATCCAAAAAATATTACGCTTCCTTTTTTAATTGTATTTTTCATGGATGGCTTCCTTTTATCTTTCCATAATTATTTTAAAACGATCTGTTCTAAACGAGCTATTATCTGCAAATCTTCTGAAAGATGGAATATTTCTTTCTAAATTGGCAATACGCTGGGTTGGCAATGGATGGCTGGCATTAAGACTTGTTATTTGATTCCCCTGTATTCTTTCCAATATTCTGAGTAATTCCAAAAGGCTTGCGGGATTATAACCAGTAGAAGCAAGCAGATTAAAAGCCCAAAGATCTGCTTCAAATTCCTGTAATTGAGAATAACCTCCGCTGAACAGTTTTTGGATCATTTCATTTATCGATAACGAAAACATCTCCTGCCGTGTTTCTCTTGCCAAGTTATGGGAAATTCTTTGCCTTTCCTGAGCAAAATTGGCAATTATACGATTTTGCATAATATCGGATGTGCCGTGATTGAGCTGAATATGAGCAAGTTCATGGGCGATAATAGCAGCAAGCATGTCTTCGGATGAAGAGAGCTCAATTAAACCGCGGGTAATAAAGATATGGCCGCCTGGCGTTGAAAAAGCATTAATGGACAGATCGTCAAGTATCATCACCTGATAACCGTTATACCAATTTGGCGCCCTGGAATTTATCGCTAACGCATTACAGATCAAATTTAAGTAAACAATTAAACCCTGGTTTTCCGTAAAGAGCGGATAACGGTTGAGTATAAATGCAGCAGTAGTCCGTCCCAAAAAATAACTGTCCTGCAAGGTAAATTCTTCTTCTGCCTGATTAATTGTTCTTTCCAAACGTGATAATGCATCTGCAAAATTTAAATCCTGAGCCGTAGTAAATGTTACAGTGCCGGCGAGTACTAAAAGCAAAACTCCAATTAATTTTTTATTCATATTTATTTTTATCTCCTTGTTACAGCCAGAGTCCAAATTTATAAATTAGATAAAGACATGTGTGCCAGTGTTAGTTTTATCCCGCTGCCATCTGTTTGACTGCCCGTAACATGGAGCAGCAAACAGAAAAACAACAAGGACATAAGAAAGCTATTCCGCTAAACCTTGGGGTCTTACACTGGAATTATTAATTTGATGCTCAAGCCTTCTGAGCGCCTGATCAGCTCTGAATTCCGCAAAATCAGCCATTTCATTGTTGACAATAGATTCAACTTGCCTGTTTATATTCGCTTTGTTAACTGCCACACGTACATACCATGTACCTTCGATAAGGGCACGTTCATTTACAGTGGCGCCGACAAGATCCAGGTTGATAATGTTTCTTCCGATGTTTTCTATGGACATCATCGATCTTGGATTTTCGGCAAGCCCTGATTCGTTGGCGAAATCGATTAATTCGCCCTGAACCAATACGCTAATCTGACGCGCTGCATCACGCTGCGCCCGTGTAGTAGCCAGCTCCATAGCCAACTGTTGATTTTGCAATTTGGCAATGCCTATGCCGTAAACAGCATCTTCCGGCGGTAATTCGGAAAACCAGGCCGGGAAATTCGACGGCAAATTTGTTGCCGGAGGTGGTGCTGATTTACAGCCCGCTGCAAATGCCATAATTGCTATGACAATTAACAATAAATAGAGTTTTTTCATAACACTCTCCTAATAATATTAAAAGTTTCTTAAGAAACTTTTTTACAATTTAAAATGCAGGTATCAGCGATGCCAGAAATTCCCGCAATAAGGCCGGGTATCTTTGGGCAATTAATCTTTCAACGTTCAAAAAAGCGGCCGCTTCTGCATTTGCATAAGTAGTATGACCTGTTCTTTCGTTAAAACTAAAAGGCAATAATGATGCTCCTGTATGATTATCAATAAGGTTTGCACTGCCTTCTATACGGCAAAAAATATGCGCATTACCGGGAAAGGAAACTTCATTTACATCCAAACGAACTTCTAGCGTATAACGGGGGTTGTTTCCTCTTGTTCTAAGGTTTTCGGCATTTAATACTCTGGCAAAGGCATCCTGTACACGGTTGGCACGATCATTGGATACATCTACAGTTACCGTAATGTTTCGAATTATATTCGCTGCTTCAAGACTAAAATAATCTGCGCTTCTTAAATTTAAAGCAGATGTACTGCCGCCTGCCTGGGTAACTACAGCGGCATAATTTGTATTTATACCCGCAATTTGTGAAGCAAGTCTGTAACGTGCAAAACCATCCAAAGAGTTTTTTTCTGTATCGCTCATATTGGTAAGTAAATCGATATTACGGTTGTTAACGATAATCAAATCTGAATAGATGGAAATGGTTTTTGCCCTGTCCATGTAAGCTACTGCATGAATTGTACCACGCCCAGAATCCCAGATGCTTCCAATTTGCGCGCCAATAACATTGTCCATTGATGCTGCCCTGGAAATCTGATCACGAACATTGGTATTCTCCGAAACGTTGACTACCCCCCTGTTAACAGCTTCTGTATACATCGTAACCACAGCAAAATCAGACCGTATAGTTTGACCAAAAATGGCAACCAAAGAGCCAAGCGCCCTTGATTCCGCCTCGTCGCGGTTTGAGCCGGAGCCAACTGCAGCAATAAAGTGATTCTGGTCATAAACCGCATACGGATCGCTTACCCACTGGGGCTGACTCCCGCCGCGAGCTATCTGGGCAGGCTGTACAATAGCCTGAGGCGTACCCGGAGAAACATTCCCGCCAAGTGTTGCATCCAATCTTCGCAGCGCTTCCCTTGCTGCCGCCTCTGCATCCTGCGCTGCTTGCGGCGATGTTTGCGAATAAAGCGAAAAAGATACCAGAAATAAAACAAATCCACAAAAAACCTTGTTGGATAACTGCATTTGCCCTTCCTTTTATTGATATAATATCGCGAATACTGAATAAAATCAACCCGAGACCCCAGTAAGTTACATTTTTGCGGTGTTGATCTCATTCAGGGTAAGAGCTCCGGACTCAAAAACCCCAATGTCCTTGCTTTTAATATTGCGTCCATAGAATTGTTTACTTCGAGTTTTTCATAGGCAAGCATTAAATGTCCTTTTACTGTTGGCAGGGCAAGCCCGCTAATACGGGCGATTTCTGCATTTTTATAACCCTGGGCAAGGAATTCCAGCATTTTCTTTTGCTGTTTAGAAAGTTTAACCGGTTTTCCGCTTTTTTTAAAATTTACGGTAAGACCCCGGTATAACTGCGAGGTCTTGTGAGCCGCCAAAAGGATTTCCGTTACATAAGCTCTGGAAAGGGCGCCTGTATAGTTTTCGCTTTGCACAGAAGAGACAAGGCGTTTAAGAACCGGAACAATAGCCGATCCTTCATCGGCAATTATCCGGATAAAGTTCCGGCTTTGTGTTTCCAATAACGCTTCTTCAAGACTAACCACAGCTTCGCCGCGGCTGCCAGATGCCCATTCCAGACAGGCTTTTAGAGTTAAGCTTTCAACTAAATCCAGAGGGCGCCGGTAGTCCCGCGCAAACTGTATCAAAGAGCGAATAATGCCAAGAGCTTTGCCCCCTTTGTTCAGCGCCATGTATGCACGAGCGGTAGTAAAATACTGAAATACTTTGTACAAGGGAATTCGTTCCAATGGAACGCGCTCCAAGAGAACGTGTTCTTCAAAACCCGCCTCATCATCGCTGACAAAATAGTTGTCCAGCCATTCCTGGGCTGCCTTTTTGTCCGCATTCATAAGCAGGATTTTGGTTTTCCATGCCAAAAAATTACGATCAAGAAACCTCGCTCCTGATTTTTGGAGATAGTGTTCTGTTTCGGCTAACGATGCTTTCAGAAGCGCTTCGTTTCCTGTTGCAAGGTAAACGGCGGATAGATGGTTGCAAGCGCAAAAGATAATTTCAGGGCTTGATATGTTTGCCGAAGCTTCTTTTGCTTTTAACGCATAAACAAGAGCCTCATCAAGACGGTTTTTCTCCAAAGAAAATGCGGACAAAAAGCAGAGCTTCACTGTTGGCAAAAGATCGTATAACAGCCGTCCAAAACTTCCAGCAAGTTTTTCCAAATCATCGTTGGCAAGTTCGGAAAAATCCCGGATACTGCGGTGTACAAAGGGCAGCTGGAGAGAAAGGGTTGAGACCTGATAGCGCTTACTCAGGCGTATGATGGATGGCAGCCTGGAGAAGCTCTCGATCATGCCGGCAAAAGATTTGCGGTAATCTACGCAGATTTCCAATATGACTGTTTCCAGCATTCTGGGATATTTCAAGGCTATGACCGGAAGGTACTCTCTAAGTTTGTCCCAGGCATGTTCCACTGTTTTGGTGTCGCTGGAAATCCAGGCTCCTTCCATAATGGAGGTATACAAGTAAGGGTGCCGGTCGCAGATTCCTTTTGGCAAAACATCGCGGCTGAATATTTTTGAGTATGCGGCGTATTCATCCAATAAGGGGTTGGTATATTGGTTAAACTGATGAATCACTTTTAGTATTATTCCGTCGTTGCCGCTCTGTACAGCATAATGCCTTGCAACAAGGTATTGTTTAACGTCAAGGTAGTATTTCGCCGCAGTCTTATACAAGGCTGTCAGTTTTATGCCGCTCTCCTTTGCCATCTCCCGTAGAAAATCCAGAAACAGGTGGTGATAGCGGAACAGATCCTTTCCTACCTGGCTGACAAAGGTATTACTGGCGTAAAGTTCATGCAGTATCTTACCAGCATCCTTGCGCCCGGTTAGGGTAGCGGCAAGCTCTTCGGTCATTTCGTCTACCACTGATGTTTTAAGAAGAAAAGCCCGCAAGCCTTCGTCCCAGCTTTCCCAGAGTTGTTCTCTGATATAATTTGCAAATACATATTCTGTTTTACTCGACTCTATTCCAGGGGTTTTAATACCGGTGCTTTTAGCTATAGCATTAATTCCAATGGCAAGCCCTCCAGTAGCCATAAGGACAAGCCCTGCCTCTTCGTCTGTAAGGACTAACCCCAAACTCCGGTAATAAGCTTTAAGTTCATTCTCGGAAAACCTAAGGGCTTCACGGTCAATGAGAGCTGTTTTTTCATCCCTGAACAGCGCCCTTAATTGTTCCGGCGGCTCGTTTCGGGATAAAAATAACACGGTAAAAGAGTTGGGCAGACGTTTTAATACCATCGGAAGGGATTTTAGAACATCCGGGTTGTTCAATAAATGCAGGTCATCAAAAGTTAAGGTGTAAAGGCTTTCATCCGGCTGCATCTCTGCTATAAGCCGTACCGTATGTTCCACAGGGGAAGTAGAAAAAGCAGTATCCGTCAAGAGAGAGCGCATATTTTCATTTTCCGGCTGGGAGGAACAAAACACTGCGCACAAAAGTTTGTAAAACACCGAAGGCACATTATCGTAAGCATCAAGGCTTATCCATAGGGATTTTCGCTTTTCTAACTCGCAGACAGAGTTCCATAAAAGAGCGGAGACGGTTTTGCCTGAACCAGCAGGCGCTCCTATGTAAATAAAGCGGCCGCCCGTTTTTAGTTTTTTCATCAGTTTTTGCCGGGGAATACAGAGTTCCGGCAGAACAGCGGGGATACATTTTTCGTTTACCAAAGAAAGCATGGTTTTAGTATAGGGGGAAAAATCAGGAAAGAAAACCCAATACCGTATCGAGCATGCTCAAAAAAGGTTCAAAAATATTCTCTTAAAACCCAATACCGTATTGTTGTAATGTGTATAAGAAATTATGTATATTTCAAAAATATATGCGTAATTTATTGATATTATTCATTGTTGCCTGTTCTCTGTTTTTTACTGCCTGCGATCTCTTAACAAGCCCTGCCAATCCCAACTATCTGAACGATTTACAAGAAGAACTGGCGTGGGCTAATGCACAGCGGCTGACTGTAAGTATCGTTGTCCCCTTTGGGTGGGGAAACAGTAATCCGGGCGAGGGGCTTATCAGGACTATCGATATCCGAAAAGGTGAAGGTGAAAGATATGGTTTTGATGTTGAGTTTATCCCAAACAGCGGTTTTGGTTTTAGAGGATGGCTTGCTTTTACAAACTCGGCTTATGAAAATATAGCTTCGTCATTGAACACTTTAAGTTTTGAAACTTTGCGGGATGAACATTCTCTTTATAGGGAAGGTGTTACCATTATTCCAAAAGAAACATTTACTGCTTCATTTTTATCAAGGATTACAATCAATGTTTCAGAGCAGGTAATTCTTGTGCCGTTCAGCGATACAAGACCACAAGTTGTCAGATCCAATCCGCCTCTTGTTCCTGCGATAAGCCCATTCCCCTATGACCAGCGTATTATCATCTGGTTTAATATGGGCATTGACGAAGATACTGTAAAAATCGGTGAGATTATCCGCATAAGCGCAGTAGACAGATTGGGACAGCCTGTGGGTGTAAACGGTGATATATCAGATTATTTCACAGTACGGGTTTATGATCCGCTGGACTTCCGTCTTGAAATTGCTCCAAAAGACAATGATGATTTTCCGGCATTTGACTTGCAACTATTAAATATCAGTGTGGAAATTGGCAGGAGTATTAGAAGCACCGGCGAAAATAGTTTTGAAATGCCTGCGGTTCAGACAGTAACGTATCTGACAGACAGTACACAGGCTCAGAAAATTTACGAAGCGAACAATATACAAGTAAGCCGCCGTTATCCGGTAACGACAGAAAATCCGCTGTTTGGCGACTTTGGGACGCATTGGGGCAATCCAATGATTGACAGACGGTTTAACCGGGTGGGAACAGAGCATCCGCTTAGCCCCCAGTTTGATTATAATACAGCCCATATTCAATTTACTGTAGCTGTACCGGACGGCGCTCCGTCTGAACCTAACCGTATTTTTATTTACGAGCAGTTATTTGCGGACTTGGGTGGTTTTGCAGTAACAACTAATTTGATGGGACCTTTTTCTTACGAAGATATAACTCCCATAGGCGGTTTTTATTCGATAAGCCATTCTCTGCGAACTATACATTCCGGCATTATTCGTTTGATAGTAATCCCCTGGAATGAAAGCATGTCGGAACATGGTTCCGCAGATACTGAGCATTTTATTCCGCAAGAGCTGACAGCAGCGGTTGCCGCAAGTCATTTTGTAACAATAGTGATGGATGATGAAGCTCCGCACATGAATGATATGGGGGCTGTTCTTTCCGGCGGTACATTGGAAGGGGGAGTATATAATTTTGCAAGAAATGCAAACTTTACTCTTACACTGGAAAGACTTCATTTGCTTTCTGACAACGGCATTCATGGGGGTATACATTTTAATGAAGCATGGAGTCGCCCCTGGACGATGGATGACCGCAGATATCTGGAATGGCG
>JAITFY010000059.1 GCA_031281025.1 Treponema sp.
GCCAGGTGGGGAGCCAGGTGGGGAGCCAGGTGAGGAGCCAGGTGTGGAGCCAGGTGGGGTATTACCAGGAGCAACTTATGAAATCTGTAAGTTTTTGTGCTCTGAAATATGCTCCTGACGCTTGCCAATCCTCTGGTTTTTCGACATGCCCGGCCTTCACAGGGTTTTGATCGATATACTCCATCACACCATCAAATTCCTGAGTATCGCTGATAATTCTTGCATAAAACCTTTGCCCCCACATGTGGTCACTGGAACCATTGATGTTATTCCAGCGTTTTGCCGAAAATACTTTTATCCAATGCATTATTGCGCTTAAGTTTGTCCCTTCAGCAGGTTTAATAAGCAAGTGAATATGTGTTGGCATTATACAAAAGTTGGCAAGTTCGAATTGGAATTTGTCCTTTGCTTCCTGCAACACCATGAGCATATTTTTCCTGCCTAACTTGTTTTCAAAAACTTTGATTTTATCATTTGTTCTTGACGTGACATGATAAAAAGCTCCTTCAATAAACTTTCTTTTTTTTCGCATATTTTACTCCTGAGACACTCAAATTTTTTATAAAACGTGTCATATATATATGGCGTGCAGATGCGTGGTGCTTGACCGAAAATGAAAAAAAGTTGAAAAAAAGTGAAAAAAGGAGCCAGCTGAGGTGCCAGCTGGGGAGCCAGGTGTGGTGCCAGGTGTGGTGCCGGTGTGGTGCCAGGTGGGGAGCCAGGTGGGGAGCCAGGTGAGGAGCCAGGTGTGGTGCCAGCTGTGGTGCCAGCTGAGGAGCTAACGTATGTGCATTTTCCACCAAGGGATAGCTTTAACTTCTCCATCAACAAGAACGAGCTCGTTTTCGTTAAACGATAAAATATATTTTTGTGATGGTTTTAATTCCATACTTTTTAGATTTCTTGCCATTTGTGGTCTGATTGTTTTACCAGATTTTATCTCGTATAGATCGAAAGCTCTTCCTTTGTCGACAATCAAATCAACTTCGTTTTTATTGGAATCTCTGTAAAAATAAATGTCTGCACCTGTTCCTGTATTGCTTATATTTTTTAAGGCTTCCATAACGATCATGTTTTCAAAAACTGCTCCTGCCGCAGGTCCTGCCATAAGCGTTTCTGCATCAGGATACTTGAGTAAAAACGTCAACAATCCTGTATCTGCAAAATGCAGTTTTGGTGTTTTTATTACACGTTTTGTAATGTTTCGAAAATACGGTTTTAGTAAATAAACAATTCTGCTCGATTCAAGTATGGAAAGCCATGTTTTTGCTGTTGCATGAGCAATACCGCAATCATTTGCTATTGTTTGTAAATTCAATAATTGACCGGCTCTTGCTGCCAATAACTGGAGAAAGAGCTGAAATACCGAAATATCTCTGACATTTTGGACTTGACGAACATCGCGTTCAACATAGGTAGCAAGATATCCGTTATAAAAAAAACGTAAGTCGGTTGTCTGTACATTGGGACGTGGATAAAATCCTTTTAATATTTGCTTATAACAAGATAGTGGACGAGTCGGTACTTCTCCTAATTCAGAAAATGAAAAAGGCCATAATTCAAAAAGGGCAATCCTACCTGCTAGTGTTTCTGTCAAACCAGCCATTAATGTAAAAATTTGCGAGCCTGTAAAAATATAATCCCCATTTTTTTGTTTTTTATCAATTTGAATTTTTATATAAGGTAATATCTCTGGTGCATATTGTACTTCATCAATAATTACTGGTGGACAAATATTTGCCGCAAATAAAGCAGGATCGGTTTTTAATGCTAAAAGCACTTCTGGATCATCAAAAGTGACATAATTGTATTCAGGAAAAACATGTTTTAGCATGGTCGATTTTCCTGTCTGTCTGGCTCCAATAACCGCAACAGCAGGAAACTGCTTTATTGCTTTTTGTAGTTGCGGTTCAATCGTTCTTTTTAAGTACTTCATGGTTTTATTATAAATCATACTTATGTAATTTTCAACATCAATGTTGAAAATTACATAAAAACTGCGAGGTGCCAGGTGAGGTGCCAGCTGGGGAGCCAGGTGAGGTGCCAGGCACCGCGGTTGCTTGCAAATTAGCAGTTTTACTGTTATAATGGTTGAGAAAGAGGTAATTGATGCAGCCACTAATTAAAAACCAGGACGCTTTTATCGATTCCTTTAGGAAAAATTTTGCCGTAGTGTGCCGTGACTGGCGCTTATATTGTCTTTTAACACCCATGCTGATATGGTACATCCTCTTTGTGTACAGGCCAATGGGCGGATTACTCGTTGCTTTTAAGGACTATATGCCCGACCGCGGAGTTCATGACAGCGACTTTTCCGGCTTTCACAATTTTTCCCAGCTTATGTTCGACACGGCTTTTCGGCGTGAATTCTGGGGAGCATTTAGAAATACTTTTATGATCAGCCTCTATGGGCTTATCTTTGCTTTTCCTGTTCCCATTATCCTTGCAATTTTATTCAGCGAAATTATTCACGACTCTTACCGCAAACTAACACAGACACTAACTTATCTTCCATACTTTTTATCGGAAGTAACAATTACAGGTCTTGTATTGATGCTCCTTAAAGAGTCTTCCATTTCTACGGGTATTCTTGCCCGCGCGATGTTTTCCATTGGTTTTGAGCCGGACGGAAGAATCCTGGAAACTGCTCGTTATTTCCGGCCCATGTTCTGTATTACCGGTATCTGGAAAGAGGCGGGCTACAGCTCGATTGTGTTTTTTGCCGCCATAATGGGGGTTTCTCCCACCCTTTATGAGGCATTAAAAGTTGATGGGGGAAATAAAATCCAGGAACTCCGTTATGTGACAATCCCGGGAATTTCCATAACTCTGACTATAATGATCATCATGCGAATTGGAAATATGCTGTCTGTAGGATACGAACGGGTTATTCTTTTGTATAATTCCTCAACCTATGTTACAGGCGATGTGTTAAGCACTCTTGCCTACCGTTATGCGCTTTTTGCCGGCAATCAATCCAGCGCCGGCATGGGTTCCGCCATCGATATGTATAATGCGGTGATCGGTTTTTTTCTGGTAATCGGGGCTAATTATGTCAGCCGCCGGGTATCATCAACTTCATTGTGGTGACAGTATGATTACAAGCCGGCTTAATTCAAGCGAAGTTTCTTTTAAAGTACTTGCCTATAGTCTTACAGGTATTTTTGCACTGGTTGCTTTGTATCCGATAGTGTATGCGTTTTCTGCGTCAATAAGCGGCAAGATGGCTTATGAATTCGGCGAAGTTGTTTTACTTCCCCGTGATGTAAACTTTGAAGTATATGGATTTCTCCTAAACAATAAAACCTTCTGGCTTTCCTACATTAATACCTTGTACTATACCGTATTTGGTACTGCCTGGAGTATGCTGATTTCTTCGTGCGGAGCTTATGCCTTGTCAAAAAAGAAACTGCTGTTCCGCCGCCAGTTTAACCTGTTTATTGTTTTTACCATGTGGTTTTCCGCCGGCATAATCCCCACCTACCTGAATTACTACCACATGGGTGTGGATAACCGCTGGGGTTTTGTGTTTGCGTTTGGAATACAGGCGTTTAACATCATCCTGCTTCGCAGTTATTTTGAAACCATCCCCTCCGAAATTGACGAAGCCGCTACGATAGACGGCGCCAATGAATTTCAGGTTTTATCAAAAATTTACTTTCCCATGTCAAAGCCTGCAATTATTACCGTGTCGCTTTTTTATGCAACCAACCGCTGGAACGGCTATTTCTGGGCAAACCTGCTGCTGCGGGATGAGGCAGACGCTCCATTGCAGGTAACGATGCGGCGCTTGATCGAACACTATTCGCAATTTGCCGACAATTCCCCTGTGGAACTGCCGTTCGCTACAGATTCCTATATGTTCGCAATACTGGTTTGTTCCATTATACCGGTATTGATCATTTATCCGTTTATACAAAAATATTTTGCACGGGGAACCAACCTGGGCGGAGTTAAAGGATAAGGAGGCGGATATTGAAAAATAAAATACTGCTGCTTGTTGCAGCGCTGATTGTTTTTTCAGGATGCACTGGAAGGAATACAGGCAGGTCCGGTTCTTCGTTTACAGGGTCTGATACATCGGGCAGCATCAAAATTAACTATGTGGCGGAAAACAGATTTTTTAGATATACGCACTCATCCCCGCTGATAATGTCCGATGGAAACATTATCAGGGCCGGGGATTTAAAACCCTTCTGGCAGTGGGTGGAAAATCAACTGGGAATCGACCTTGAAGATGTTACTACCCAATCAAGAGCAAACGAAATTATTCAAACTCAGTCTGCAACAGGATTCAGAGATGCAAACATTTACGGCGGAAACAGCGTTGCCGAAGATTTGATGATGTATGGCACACAGGGGTTTTTTGTCGATCTAAGTCCATATATAACTGATGAATACCTGCCGAATTTTAAACGTTACCTGGAAAAAAACGTTAATATCCGTGAAGCAATTACTGCCCATGACGGCGGTATTTACTTTCTGCCCTATATTGCAGAAATTGGTTATTTTGCCCGTGTCTTTTTGGGCCGTCAATCCTGGGTAAGCGCCTTATTGGATGGAAATACTGTCGAGCAGGAAACCGGCTCTTTGAACGTTTCGTACCCTGGCTACTGGCGGGACGATAATGCCCGGCACAATACCAATGTCATCGTTCTGCAAAATGCAGCGGCTCAAAACGGAGAGCTGGATTTTGATACGGCAAGAAATACGCTTATAAGATACATCAGGGACACCTATCCCGATCTTCAAAACTTATCGGATCTGTACCTGGGCAGCAAAGCGTTATACGACATTGACGAGCTGGCGGCTTTGTGGCGGGTGATACGCCTTGCGCCGAATACGCTTTCTAAACTGGTAACCGGCGAGATTGTGCCTAACGCAGATATTGTTCCCTATTTTTTTAGGCAAACTTCTTTACGTGAATGTCTTTTACGTCTGGCAAATTATTTTGATGGTCAGCGTGTTTTTGGTTCCGACACCTATGATGCGCGGTTCTATTTTGACAAGGACGGGGTTTTGCAATTTTCTTACCGCGAAGACAATTTCTTGGATAATATTCTGCCTCTGTTAAAAAACTTTTACGACGAAGGGCTTGTCGCACCGGATTTTGCCACGCTTTCTTTGCGGGATAATTTTAGAAATATTTATTATGGAGGCGATCTTAGGGACGGACATAATAAATTCGGCTTTATGACCTTTGATTTTATTCCTTCGACAACCAATGTTTCGTTGGGAGGCGGGAGCTTCCAGTCCGATGTCGAAGGGATTCTGCCTCCCCTTACACGTATTCCCGGTGTGGTTGACGGTTTTGTACACTTTATCGAGAACACCCGCGTTATTAAACCGGACGGCTGGGCGATTTCCTCAGTGACCGGCGGCGATAAGCTTAAAGATTCCCTAAGGCTGCTTGACTTTTTCTTTAGCGAGGAAGGCTCAATAGCGCAGAACTTTGGTATGCCGGAAATGATCGACGAAGAACCGTTCATTGGCTCAGGAGGTATCGCCTACCCTAGAATGAACGCCTGGTTCAACGAACAGTCTGCGCTTTTTTCCAATGGAGACGGTGCGCTGTTTTCGCGTAACTTCATTGGGTTTAATTTTCCCATAGGTTATGAAAAATCCATTGGCTTTGAGCAGCAATTTACCTCGGTCTTTGGTGAACGTACCTGGCAGCTCTATGACGAAACAAATGTGCTTTCTCCCGCCTACGATGAAACATTTTCTCCATATTTTAGCCTGATTCCTCCGGTTTTTTCTCTAACAACCCGGCTGCAGCGCCAGTTACGGAATACCAATATAGGCAGTACTCAGGTGGATATGATTTTTAGTTACCTTACAACTCAAACTACAACTATAGATCAAATTAAAGAGGCTTACGATAAAGGAAGGATAGCCGATTTTATCGATATTTACCGGGATGCATTAGACCTGGTTAGGCGGTGAGGATGATGATACAGTTTTCGCAATGGCTTAAAATACAGCGTCTAAGTCTTTTTTTATACCTGGCTTTTAGTGTTTTCCTGTTGGTTTATGCGCTGGGTTTTTTATCCGATGTTTACATTTTTTACACCTACGGCAGCGACGAGCTTGAAAATTTTTATCATTACATGCAGGGAATCAACAGCGGCCTTTTATGGAAAGCAATTTTAGTTATTGTTTTTGCGCTTGTATTGTTTGTCCTGGAACTGAACAAATATCCGGCAGGTTTGTTTACCCTTATCGTTGTTGTATTTATTGCGGCAATAGGTCTTGTTATTTCTGCCAATTCATTTATTGAATTGATGGAAGCGCGTCAGCAATATACAGTTTTGGATCTTAGCCCCCTAAACCGCTACATTGAACGGGAAACAATCAGGTACCGGTATTCAACAACTATTTTTGACTTTGGGCTGGTTGTTTACACCCTAATGTTTTTCTCTTCTCTTTTTATGGCGGCTACTGTTACCCGCAATGCCATTAAGGTAACTGTAAAGGAAAAGCCATGAAAAAAAACGAAAAGCTTTTGTATCAAACAAACAAAGCTCCCGCAGCGCTTTTAAAGCTGTTTCTTGTCTTTAACACCCTACAGGCCATTTTTACCCTGAACAGCATTGATGTATCAGCTGTTGGAATCCGGGTAATGGAAATAATTCTTCTTAATATTGTATTTTCATTTGTAGTTTTTATAACTTCATCAGAAATAAAACGTTATAGTCTGCGCTGGTCATGGATTGGGCTTGTCATTGGTATAATTCAGTGTCTTAGAGCTTTTATCATTCCAGTCAGCGAACAGGCGGCAAGAATGAGAATTATTATCCCGCTTGAAATCGCCGGTTTGGTGTTAATTGTTGCATCCGTCTGGTCAATCGTGCAATCCAGAAAATACCTTCTTGCCAAAAAGGAGCATCATGCCGTATCTTAGCTTAAAAAATATTAATAAAATATATCCCGGCAATGTGCAGGCGGTTTTTGACTTTAACCTGGATATAGAAGAAGACGAGTTCATCGTTCTTGTAGGTCCTTCCGGCTGCGGCAAATCAACTGTCTTGCGGATGATTGCGGGGCTCGAGGAGATTTCTGCCGGCGATATGTTTTTGCAGGGGAAACGTTTCAACAACCTTGCTCCTTCCGATCGCGAAGTGGCGATGGTTTTTCAGGATTACGCCCTGTATGGCAATATGACCGTGTACCAGAATATTGGATTCAGCCTGACAATTCGGGGAGAAAATACAGACCGTATCCACAAAAGGGTCATGGAGGTTTCCAAAACAGTGGATATGTTTGATTACCTGAATCGTTTTCCTAAGGCCCTTTCCGGCGGGCAGCGGCAAAGAGTTGCAATGGGCAGGTCTTTGGCAAAGCAGGCAAAGGTTCTGCTTATGGATGAGCCTCTTTCAAACCTGGATGCCAAGCTGCGCCAGCAGACAAGAATAGAGCTGTCTGCGCTTCACAGAAATTCAAATACCACGATTGTGTATGTTACTCATGATCAAATCGAAGCCATGACTCTGGCAACAAGGATCGTGGTGATGAGCGAGGGACGTATTCAGCAGGTTGGAACTCCGTACGAAATTTACAATGCCCCTGCGAATATTTTTACCGCTTCTTTTATTGGTATGCCGCCAATAAATCTGATTCGCGGACGAGTGGAAAACGGGCAGTTCACCGGTCTGAACAAAAACAACGAGCCGGTGTTCTCTGGAATGCTCCCGCAAAATATCGTGCAGCATTGCGCAGGTTACCGCGAGGGAGGCATCGTTATGGGAATAAGGCCGGAGAATATGCTGATAATGCAGGGAAGCGGGGAAGTATCCGGCAGCAAAGTTTCTTTTGGTGCAAAAGCTGAATCCTTTGAGCTGCTTGGCGCCGAATACAATGTAACCTTTAACCTGAATGGCTGCATAATGCAAAGCAGAGTTTCGGCTCGCGAAGAAATCAAGCGGGGTAAATCGTATGAAGTGATCTTTGACACGGATAAAGCGCATTTTTTTGATGAAAAAAACGGAAGCCGGATACAAGGACATTCCACCGGAGTAATCGAATGTTAAGAAAAATAACTGTTATTGTTTCGGCAACGGCAATTATAAATCTTGCTCTGTCGCAGTTTCTGATACAAATATCCAGGCTTTCGGCAGTTGAAAAAACGGGGATATCACTTTTTGCTTTTATCATTTTAAGTCTTGTAACATTGTTTGCTGTTTCCAGAATGAGGGAGAGTGTCTCTGGACGGATATTCGCAGTATTGATGAATTTTATAACTGCATCTGCGGCAGCATGGTATCTGCATCAATTATATAACGATGAAATATTTTTTAGGAATCTCTTTTATACTCTGAACCGTCATACTCTGCTTCATGAACAGCTTCCCCTGAATAGTCGAATACTTGCGTCTCTTCCCCTTGCTCTTGTTGTTTTAAGTGCGGCTGTTTATTTGTTTTGCGGTGCGGCTATCATGGTAGTTAGCTTTTTAAATGCAAAAAACAGGGAAAATAAACAGTGAATGAAAGCTTCGTAAAAAAACCCAAGTCCAATAGCGCTCTAAAGCGTACATTGTTCAGGATGTGGGGTGCAGGTGCGGTATGTTTTTTTGCCGCTTGGGGAAGAACTGGCTCTGAAGAAGCGGATGGCTTTTTTTCCTTCAACTTAATACTGGGACTCATTATCATAATGGTTCTTGGCGAACTCTTTGTTATTAATCCTGTAATACGGCTGGCAAGCGGCAAAAAGGTGATAGGCGAAGAGAGAAAAGGAGCAATGCTTCTACTTCATCGCCCGCTTCACGTAATGAAAGTAACAATAATAATCTGGCTCATTGTAATGACATACTACGTTATGAATGCGGCAATTATCAGCATTTATTCTCTGGATGAGCAATCGGTGCCGGTTCATCTGGAGCCGATATTATTCGGAATCCTTTACGGGTTGTACTATTTGTTGTATGATTTTATTGTAAAAATAACCTTTGGGAAATTTTTTCCTGACGCTTTTGGCAAGGAGTCAACATGAACAATCAATTTATAAAAAACATCATTCTAAAAATGAGCGAAGATCAAAAAATCGGTGCGCTTCTTACTCTTGGCTTTGCCGGAACAATGGTAAGGCCGCACATTCATGACATGATTCTTAAATACCATTGCGGAGGTTTGCGTTTAACTCCCATTGCCCGCCTTTTTGGCAGTTATGTTGATCCTAAATCGGGGAAAACCATTCTGGATGTTACCGATACCAAAGGCTTTAAAAAAGGCGGACTCCCGCCTGCGGTAACCGCCTCGCAGTACTCTCAGATGCTTGATGAGCTTGCTGCATTGGCCGCTTCCAGGCCTTTGGGTTTGCCTTTGCATTTTTCGTTTGATCAAGAAGGGGGAACCAGCGCAGATTTTAATTTTGGCGGGGTTAATATTTTTACAAAACCAATGGGTATTCGCTGTGCGGGCGATCCCAATCTTGCATACGCTGTTGCAAAGGCAGTTGCCCGCCAGGCAAAAGCTGTGGGTTTTGGCTGGATACATTCGCCGGTTCTTGATGTCAACTCAGAGCCAATGAACCCGGAAATCTACACCCGCGCCTATTCGGATGTTGCCCAAGAAGTTGCGGAATATGCAATAAAAACCTGCGAAGGTTTTAAAGAAGAGAAGTTTATCGCTACAGGAAAACACTTTCCCGGCCGCGGCGATTCGGCAGTGGATGCCCACTTTGAAATGCCGACAATCAATGTTGACCGCCAAACCATGATGAACCGCGAATTGCTGCCCTACCGTGAATTGATAAAACGGGATTTGCTCCCATCAATTATGATTGCTCACAGCATTTACCCAGCTTTTGACGAAGTTGATATAGCCACAGTGTCAAAACCCATACTCACAGGTCTCTTGCGCGATACACTGGGCTTCGAAGGCGTTATCACAACAGACAGCATGACAATGGGCGGTGTTGCAATTCGTTACGGTGTGGCCAACGCCTGCGCGATGGCGCTGGAAGCAGGCGCCGACCTCGTACTAATGAAAGCGGAAAACTCTCTTGTTGGTGAAGTCTTTGCCAAGATAAAG
Organism: Treponema sp.; assembly: GCA_031281025.1. GTDB lineage: Bacteria > Spirochaetota > Spirochaetia > Treponematales > Breznakiellaceae > WQXQ01. The sequence continues at coordinate 10,029 of JAITFY010000059.1, forward strand.
GAATTTGTAACTTCCGGCAGGATAAGCCAAAGTGAACTTGACAAAAAAGTGTACCGGGTACTCAAAGTAAAATACGACAACGGTCTTTTTTCTCCTTTGGCAAAAGAAGATGCCGAAACTGTATTGCAAGATCCCGGCATAATAGCCCTTTCAAAAAATCTGGCAAAACGTTCGGTATTGGTTCACAAAAACCGTGATCTGCCGCTGCAAAAAACCGGAAAATTACTTGTTATCGAACAAATAAATAAAACGCCGAATAATTTTTATTGGCATCCGGGTATTTTATATAAAAACTGTCTAAAGTATTATACCAATATTGATTATCTGGAGACGGCTTATACCTTTGATGAAAGCGACAAAGAACGTATTCTGCAGAATATCGATAAATATGACTCAGTGATTATTACCAATTTTTTTATCAGGGGAAATATTTCCAACAATGAGTTTATAGAAGAACTGTTGGTAAAATACAATAATGCCGCTTCGCCAAAAATTGTTGTTGTCACCAATACCCCGTACCCCATAAGTGTTCCCAAAAATTGCCCCAACTTGATTGTCTCGTTTGCCACTTCGCCGGATAATATGGAAGTTTGCGCCGGCGTGGTTTTTGGCGGGATTAACGCAGAAGGATTCTGGCCTATCGCCTGGAAGGAAACGAATTTACTTTGAAGAACTTCTTACCTCAACCAACAACGGGATATGTGAAAACCCCAGGTCTTTGCGTATTTTGTTTCGCAAATAGGCAATGTAGGTTTCGCTTACTGCCTGTGTGCGTGAAGCAAAAAAGATAAAGTGAACAGGATTGGCGGATTTTTGAATTGCATATTTAATTTTAAAACGGGTACGCGGGCCGGATGGCGGCGGATATTCGTTTAGCCACTTTTCCAATGCCTGGTTTAACTGAGAAGTTCCGATAGTTATATTGAGCTGTTTGTACATTTTTATTGCGGTGTTAAGTAATTTGTCAACGCCGGTTCCGTCTATGGCGCTTACTGGAATTATTGGCGCATATTCCATTTGTCCAAAGAGAAAACGTATTCTGTCAGATACGGTTATAAATGCAGATTTATGCTGAGGCATAGTATCCCATTTGTTAAGCGCCATGATGATACCTCTGCCTTTGTCATGGGCAAGAGCGGCGATTTTTTTATCCTGGTCGGTAAGCCCGTCGGCTGCATCAATCATCAATATGATAATATCCGCATCGTTTATGGTTTTAATGGCACGATTTACCGAATAATACTCGATATTTTGCGTTACCTTTGCTTTTCGGCGTATACCCGCAGTGTCCATTATTACAAAGTTACGGGACTTCCATTTAAAACTGCCTTCGATCGTGTCTCTTGTAGTTCCGGGAATCTCGCTTACAATAGACGTGTTTTTTCCGATAAGGCGGTTTGACAGGGTAGATTTACCTGTATTTGGTTTTCCCAAAAGAGCTATACGAATAACCAACTCTTCTTTAACAGATGGGTCTGCGTCTTTTACCCTGGAAAAGTCAAGGCGTTTAACGATTTCCTGTTTAAGTTCAGCGATATTATCGCCATGTTCTGCCGATATCATTAATATTTTTTCAAAACCATAGGAAAGGACATTCCAGGCGTCTGCCTGCAGCCTTCCTCCTTCGGTTTTGTTTACTACTACTATGAGCTTGCCGCGAAATGGGCGTAAAAGATTGATAAGTTCTTCGTCTTCGCTTGTTATTAAGCCGGCTTCCATAACAAGGATGATAAGATCGCAATTTTTAATTGAATCATGCGTTTTTTCTACGACCAGTTTATCAAGCTCGTTTTGGTCTGCAAGTTTGTAGCCGCCTGTGTCGATGAGACGCAGGGGATGTCCGTCGATTAAGCAGTCCGCCAAAACGGGGTCGCGTGTAACGCCGGGTGTTGGATCTGTGATTGCCCTGCGTTTATGCAAAAGGCGGTTAAAAAGCGTGGATTTTCCCACATTGGGACGTCCTGCAATTACAACAACGGGAAGTCCGTATTTATCAAACGTCATGTTTTAACCTTTTATTAAACATTTTTTTAATGGCGATAAAATGCCTGTCTTTAACTACAGCAAGCATAAAAATCCCAAGTGTGAAAAAAATGAACATGTTAATCAGCAACGGGGCGCCATACGAAATTATTTTTATGTTGTCTGCAAAAATATATTTAAACCAGGGAGAAAGAAGATAAACAGGAACAACTGCAATGGCAGAAAGAACGAATATTTTCAATATGTACAGTAACGAGGGGCCGACAACAACGCCCAATTTAATGTTTTTGTTTCTTCCAAGAAAAACAAGAAGCAAAATCGTATTGATAATACTTGTAAAAGACAGGGCAAAAGCAATGCCGGCGCCGCGGAAAGGGCCTACCAAAAAGGCGGCAAGAACGATATTTACCGCAAACGAAATTAGCCCTGCAATGGTAGGGGATTTTGTATCACTTTGTGCGTAAAAAGCAGGGGCTAAGATTCTATTAAGCGCAATGAAAAAAAGCCCTGGCATATGAAAAATAAAAGCGACATAGGTAAGGGAGACAGATGTTTCATCGAAAATATTGTTTTGAAAAAGAAGACGGATTAGATTCTGCCCCTGAGCTAAAGAAAAAAATGTAATTGGGATGGTAATTAAAGCAATAATGTTCATTGATGTACCCAATCGCCTGTTGTAAATTTCCCACTGGGAAGTTTTTGCATATTCTGTAAGGTTTGGCAGCAAAACCGTACCGATGGAAACTGCAAATACACCAAGGAATAATTCTTGCAGGCGCAGCGAATACTGAAGGCTGGATACAATACCTTCGCCGGCTCTTCCTGCCAATGCGGTAGAGACAAGATCGTTTAACTGATAAGCAGCCATCCCAATTATCGTTGGGCTTATCAGGCGTAAAACCTTGCGGGTGCCGGGGTTTTTAAACGCTCTTTTAAGGCCGGTAACAAAAAAGGTTTGCCCATGTTTCAGGACAAAGGGAAGCTGAATCATCATTGTCATAAAACCGCCAATGATTACACCGGTTGCCATTGCACGGGCAGGACATCCAATTAATGGAGTTAATACGTAAGCGCAAAGAATCGTGATAATGTTAAGCAATATCGGCCCAACACCGGACGGCGTAAAAACATGAAAACTGTTTAAAACTCCCTGAAACAGAGCTGCCAAAGAAATGAATGCAAGAAAGGGAAACATTACCCTTGTTAAAAAAACAGTTTCATCAAATTCTTCTACTCCGATAATACGGACAAGTAAAGGGGCTGCAATTATACCTGCCACAACCATCAATGTTACAAAAAAAGAAAGAAAGGTAAATGTACAGGAAAGAAATTCCTTTGTTTTTTCGCGGTCGTTTTCCAGCGTATGTTCCTTAAAAGTAGGAATAAATGCAACTGCAATGGAACCTTCCGCAAAAAGACGGCGGAACAAATTTGGAAGTAAAAAAGCCACAGAAAAAGCATCGGACATGGCGGAAGTGCCAAGAAATCTTGCCTTTGTCATTTCCCGTAAAAGGCCAAGAACACGGGACACCAGCGTAAGAAGCGATAATGTTGATCCATGCCGGAAAAGTGATGCTGTTGTTTGCGGCTTATTTTCCGGCTGATCACAGTTTGTTTTTTCCATGACATTTTATTGTACATTTTCTAAAGGAGACTGTCACCATAGGCATGAAAACAGAAGTATGATATAATAATTGTAATTTGTTTGGGGGTTTTATGAAAAAGACATTTGATGTTATTGTAACTGTTACCATCATGTTGGTAATAACGTTTTCTGTTGTTGGCTGCAAGAGAGAAGTAATCGAAGACCCGATAACACTTGCACAACAGGCAACGGAATTAACAATCGAAGCCATGAGGTCAAAAACTGATACTTCTAGAGTCGTAGATATTGATAGAAAGCTGGGACTCCTCGAAAGAAAAATAGACAAACTTTCTGAACCGGATCAGATGATTTTTATGTCAGAGTTTTTGCGTTTAACCGGCGAAGTCATGAAGGTGTTATTTCAAAGTATTGGCAGCATGTTTGAAATGCTGGCATTTTTAGGAAATAACTACAATTTTAGTTTATTTGATTTATTGTTAGATCCCTTAACTTTGATGGATATGGATTTTGGCGGCTTTTTTGACGGTCTTAGCGGCACAATTAATGATTCATTAAACATACTTGAATCGGATATAACCGGTCAAATAAATAATTTTGCAGACTCAATTAATGATGCCCTGGATTCAATCCTGAGATTTAGATTCTAGTAGTACGTTATTCCTTGATATTGTACTTCTTGCGGAATCTTTCTATTCTACCAGCAGTATCCACTAGCTTTTGCTTGCCCGTAAAGAAAGGGTGGCAGGAAGAACAAATTTCGATTTTGATGTTCTTGACAGTGGAACGGGTTTCGATAGTATTCCCGCAAGCGCAGGATATACTTGTCATTTCGTACTTGGGGTGAATTTTCGCTTTCACTTTATCCTCCAAAAATTGTCCAACTCCATATATGGTTTAAGGACTAATCCATGCCGCCGGTTCCGGTGTTCATGGATCTTAGGAATGCTTCATTATTCTTTGTTTTCTTCATTCTGTCAACTAGCAGCTCGATGATTTCGACGTCATCCATGGGGTTAATGACTTTACGCAATATCCAGATTCTTTGCAGTTCTTCTTCGGTAAGAAGGAGTTCTTCTTTGCGTGTACCTGCCCTCTTTATATTGATTGCTGGATACAGGCGGCGGTCGGAAATGCGCCTGTCAAGGTTAATTTCCATATTGCCGGTTCCCTTGAATTCTTCAAAAATTACCTCATCCATGCGGCTTCCGGTTTCTACAAGCGCTGTGGAAATGATTGTAAGGCTGCCGCCTTCCTCGATATTGCGCGCCGCGCCAAAAAAGCGCTTGGGTTTGTGCAGTGCATTGGAATCGACGCCGCCGGAGAGGATTTTCCCCGATGTAGGCACTGTCTGGTTGTAGGCACGCGCCAGGCGGGTTATGGAATCCAGCAGGATTACAACGTCCTTTTTATGTTCTACAAGGCGTTTGGCTTTTTCCAGAACCATTTCGGTAACCTGAACATGGCGTGTGGCCTGTTCGTCAAACGTCGAGGAAATAACCTCTGCACGAACGGTTCGCTCCATGTCGGTGACTTCTTCGGGGCGTTCGTCTATGAGAAGAACTATTAGGTAAACTTCCGGGTGGTTTTTTGTAATTGCGTTTGCGATTTTCTGCATCATAATTGTTTTTCCGGTTCTGGGCGGAGCCACGATCAATGAACGCTGGCCCTTGCCTATCGGACAAAACAGGTTGATAATCCTTTCGCTGACTCCCTCTGTGGAGGTTTCCAGATCGAGCTTTTTGTTGGGGTACAACGGAGTAAGGTTGTCAAAGGGGATGCGGTTTTGCGCAACTGTGGGGTCATCGTAGTTGACAGTTTCTACCCTAAGCATGGCGAAAAACCGTTCGCCCTCTTTTGGGCTTCGGATTTGGCCATAAACAGTATCACCTGTTTTCAGCGCAAAAAGCCGGATTTGACTTGGACTGATGTAAATATCATCAGGGCCGGGCAGGTAAGAGTTTTGCGGACTGCGTAAAAAGCCGTAATTGTCCGGTAAAACTTCCAAAGATCCGTAAGCGTAAATAATGCCGCCTCTTTCGGTGTGCGCTTTAAGCAAGGCAAAAACAATTTCCTGCTTTTTAAGGATTACCATGTCGTCATTTGTAATATTATAAGCACAGGCCAGTTCGCGCAGATCTTTCATGTTAAGCCGGATCAATTCATTGATTGTAAGGCGGGGTTTGCCGCTATCCTGCTCTTGGCGAGGGATGGGTTTCCCGTATAGATCCGGCATTGGCGGTAATTTGGGCAAAGTTGCATAATTTTCCGTGACCGTTTCATGATTTTCTGATTGGTCTTCATCCGGTTTTTCATGAGAAACAGGACGCTCATCATTAAAACTACGACGATGTCTTTTGTTAGTGTTTCCATTCCCTGCACGAACAACAACACGATTTGGCTTGGCGTTGTTTAAAGATGAAACCTCTGACTGGGAACTTTCGATTGTTTCATGGTTTTCATTTGTTTGATGATCCCCATTTTCGCCGGCAGACTCAGTTACCGGATTTTCCCGCTTTTTGTCTTTACGAATAATTGCCATTTTTACCACCTATTAGACTGCCAACCCGTTCATAAACATTGTTTATGAAAAACCTGGAGACAGACTTTGCGATTGTGTATACCTGCTGTTTTTATTGCAGGTTCTGTTTGTTCTTTGATACATGTTTACTGAAAGGATACTTCAAGTCTAATTTTTTTTTAATTTTATGTCAATACTTCAAAAAAAATAAATCTACAAATTAATTTTTTATTATCTTTTTATAAAGGGGTGAGAAAAAAGGGAGTTGGTAAAATGGGACGAAAATTGAGGAGTTATTATGAGCAAAAAATGCATTCTTTTACCACTTATGCTGTCCGTGTTTCTTTTCCCCATACATGCGCAAGTTTTTGGAGAAGTGGAATACGATGTTGCAGACACCGTAATTGGCATAAACTATGATCGTGGTTTTACTGCCCAGATAGAAACTACTTCCAATCTGTTTCAGATGACTAATGTTAGTTTTTCGGATGCAAAAGAACGCGATAGACGCACCGGTTACAGTTTAATCAACAATTATCCATTTGGCAGAACCAATATCCTGGATGGAACTGTCGTGCGTTTTGGCTATAATACCGGCTGGTTTGGCGGAGCTTTTTCTGTAAAACATAATGAAATCAACGATGTAAAAGCATGGCTTAGCCTATTGGATGGTATGTTCAGGATAAGCGTTGGAAATATAACGTATTCGTTTGCCGATTCGCAGGGAGCTCCGGCAGGTTTGCGTATTTACGATGACCATGTCCGTAATGTCAGGGAAGGGGAGGCGGAAAACCCCGCTATTGACAGCAACAAAAACCCCGACAATATCACAGGCGGTAAGGGTGTATTGCTCGAGTTTTTGCTTGATCCAATCACTATTGCGCTTGCTGCCGGCGGGAATTTCGCTGATACAGGCAGGGTCCTGATGGTTCGAAGTAATAGCGCTTTTACGCAGGAAGCGGTGTTTGGCCACAGCTTGAACTATGGTTTAAACATTGGCAGTCTGATTGGGGATTTTGCTAGAGTAAATGCTGCATATGTTTTTGAATCCGAAAAAAAAGAATCCCAATACACATACAATTCGTCAATAGACTCGATAATTGCCACAAGGTCTGATGCGCATATAATGACCCATCAATTTGGGCTTTTTGGAAGTATATATCCATTCAGGGATGATTCACTTGGTTTTACAGCCGGTTATGCCGGCGTTCTTGTGCAGTACCTTGATGAATTTGGAGCAGCCTCCAAAACGATAAAACCACAGGTTCTTAAACACGGTATCAATTTATCTGCAAGGTACAGGATAGGGGATTTTACCATAAGGACAGATCATAACTACAGTTTTTGGGCCGATAAAAATTACCGTATCTTTAACCTGCATAAACCAAATGTCAATTTAAGGGATTGGGGTCTTGTGTCTTCTGACACTGTTGCAGATAACTGGGGCGATGTACATCACAGTTTTTTGTGGAATGGAATTGGTTTTTCCTACAGATTTACTCAAATGTTGGAGGGTAGTATCTCTGCCCGTAATTTGCTTCGTATAGATAAAACTTCGATTCTTGGGATGACCAACAATTATTTTGCTGTAGAAGTACGAACCACTTTCCGTTTTGATGATTCCGTAGAAGCTTTTATAGGTTTTGTATTTGACCATACAGCACGTAGTACAAACGAAGCGCTGTCAGTACAAACGGGCGAGTTCCCCGGCGCTTTTACTCCAAGGGAAACCTTTGATACAAGGTTCATGGTTCAGATACCTGTAGGGCTTACCATAAGACTACAGAAATAACCTCAGTGTTGGGTTTATGCCTGGGACGTATGTTCTGGGTAAAAATAAACAACTGAGATTGGAACAATCTCAGGATTTCTAGTTAGGAGGAAGAGAATGAATGTGATCAACAAAAAGCGTAAAAATCGCTTTACGTCACTCGGAATTGGAGTGTCTGCAATTGTCGTAGTAACACTCCTGATTATTTTAGGATGTCCAGGTGAACCTGCATCGTGGAGACCGCCGGATTTTCACGTGCCGGGAGCCGACAGTCCGCCGGCAACGCCGTTTATAACATCTATGCAGGATGGTTCTGCATTTGTAAGCGATGTTGATCTTGCTTATGCGGCCAGTGTAAACAATGCCCTGACAGATTATGAAACCAAAACTGTTCCGGTTATTGCATTTACATGGACAGGAGGAAACGCAGATTACTACAATATCTATTTTAATGAGTTTCCTGTAAGACCTCCGTTTCCTCAGATTACCGGTGTTAATGACACTGTGTACTTTATCAGGGAAGGACTTAAACCTGCCACCGAATATTTTGTTTGGGTAGAGGCTGTAAACGAAATTGGAACAACCCTTAGCGCCCCCTGGAAAAGAACAACAAGGCTTCTGGGCGGTGATGGTTCAGGTTCTGAGGGTACGCTTGAACGTGGTGATTATCCCAGAAATATAAAAATTGAACCTGGCAACGGCACACTTACAGTTTGGTGGGATATTGCTGACCGGATTGGCTGGAGCGAAGTTTATATTTCAGAGGTAAAAGACAGAGGCGAAGCCTGGAGCGGCGGCCCCATGGTCAGATACGGCGTTAATGCTGTGAATATTTGGGAAAGCTCGCAGTTCCCAACTGGCGGCCCCTGGACTGGTCGTGGATATGGCGCTAATTCATTTTTATGGCCCTTCCTTGTTAACCCTTCCCAGGGATGGACAGGGTATTACTTTTCAAAGGTTGATGGTGTTCACGGCGATACAAGACCGATGATTGGAACTGACTCCTTTGGAAAAAGCCGCCAAACTGTTGACGAAGGCGGTGTTGAAGGCCAGCTTGGCAGACCATTATTCCAGCCTGCCGGCGCTTTCCCTTATGTTTTTGAAGCATGGTGGGAAAATGAAGATGCCAAAGCGCTCGGCAGGCTCAGGCCATACAAAGCGCTGGAAACTTTTCCGCAATTCCTAGCAAACGATGTTTTCCCCTGGGATGATGAAAACAATACGATGGGTACTCCCGGTATTCCTGTCAGGCACTATAAAAACCATGCTACTATTACCGGTTTAAAAAACGGTAAACAATATGAAGTGTGGATCCGTGTACCTAATGCAAACGGAGAGAGAGGGTTTGGCGTTGTTCGTGGTATTCCCGGAAGCGTTGACTTAGCTGCTCCAACCAATGTCACATTGTCAATTCCAGAAGGAACTACAAGGGAGCTTCATGTCGGCTGGAATCCGGTTGATGGAGCAGAAGGATACCGGCTGTACTATAGTCAATACAACGAAACACCGGGCAGCCGTACTGCTTTCCAAAGGGTAGCCGTTCAGGGCGATAATACAGAAAGGCATACTGCTGATATAATCGGCCTCTTGCCAGGGACTCAGTATTTTATCTGGGTTGCAGCTGAAGTAAACAATGTGGGAGGCCCAT
>JAITFY010000088.1 GCA_031281025.1 Treponema sp.
GAGGAGGAGGCGCCAATATATCCATTGTTCCCTGGACCGCCATTCCCGGAAACGGATCCGCTTGAGCTTCTGTTACAACGGGGACTACAAAGAAAATTACTACGAACCACACAAACACCACGAACCAAGGGTTAATTCGCTTTTTATTGCTACCTGCTAATTGCTCCAAACTGAAGGTTTGATTGTTCATTGTTAAAGTTTCCTTAGCCGTTCGCGGTGTTTGCGGATATCATCGGTGCCGGGAGCATTGGCAGCAGTACGAACACCAAGGTGGCGCATCATAGACATAAAATCACCTAACCGTGAAGAAGCCGCTTCGCCTTTTCTTGAATCTTCGAGCAGCATTGCATCGACAATTTCCTTGTCTTCGATTTCGCTGATTAGGTTTACTCCATTTTCACCTGCTCCTACAAGCCATGCTTTGCTTCCAACCGAGACAATGTGCACATAACGGTTTAAACCAAGATTGGTATTTGCCAAAACTTTTAGAAAAGGATCATCTCTGACAGTACGCCTTGAAGCTTTTTTAATAAAAAAGACAATGCCATAGATAGCGGCTGCACAAAGAGCAAGAACCAGTATCATCCAGATTATTGACCATGCCGATGACGGGTCTGTAATCCGCATGGAAACAGGTGTCTCATCTTCAAAGGTAAAAACAGGTCTTGGAGTTACAGAAGGGTCATCATCCAGAAACAGCTCATCCAACATCTGCTCATCTGCTAATGGAAGATTCTCTTCCTGTGCGGAGATTGTTGTTATTTGGATTAAAAGCCCCATGTTTAAAATCAACAGGGCCAATATGAATTTTTTCAGCTTTCCCCTCCCAAGTACAGACTGATCCAGCATAATTGTATACTATCTATAGAATTATTGCAATAGAAATTTGAAATGTTGTTAACAACTTCCCAAGATTAACACGGATTAATTATCCACGAATTAACACGAATTGGGAGAACTGGGTTGTGGCGAAAATAATTAGTGGAAATTAGTGCTAATTCGTGGACTTTTTTCTTTTATTTTTCCTGCTTACTCTTGTATTTTTTAACAAAATGATATATAATCGAAAGTGAAATGAAAGTATATCGAAAGGTAATAGAAAATGAGTATTGAGCTAAAAGAAAGGGAAAAAATCATTCTTGACAAGTTGTCAACTGACGGCTCTGTTTCCGTAGGAGAACTGGCGCGAGTTCTGGGGCTTTCTGAGGTGACTATCAGGGGGGATTTAAGGGGCCTTGAAGACAAAGGATGGATTAACCGCAAACACGGCGGCGCTGCAGTGTCAATGCACCGGCTCATTTTGGAGCGGCAGCGGATATTTCCAGAACGTAAAAATGCCATAGCCAAAGCAGCCGCAAAACTTGTTCAGGATGGAGACGTGATCATGATTGAAGCCGGAACCACCACTGCTCTTATCGCACGTTACCTTACAGATAAGCAGGACATCCACATTGTAACCAACTCTACACTGGTTTTTTCCTATGCACGAATGCTTCCCAATTTGCAGATCACAATGATAGGCGGCGAGTTTCGCAGGGCAACCGAATCCACTGTAGGGCCCATAGCCCTTGATACCATCAGCCGTATCAATGTAAGGCTTGCATTTGTAGGTACGGATGGCTTTACCATCGAAAGGGGGATGACCACACACTTAATTGAAGGAGCAGAAATTGTCAAAGCGATGAAAGCCCATGCTCAAACTACAATCCTGGTTGCAGATTCCAGCAAATATGGAAAATTTGGCTTTACCAATGTATTGCCATTGTCGGCAATGGATTTGATTCTTACTGATGAATATCTTGAAACAAAAGCAGAATCTCAGCTACTGGAAGCACAAATAAATATAAAAAAAATATAAAGGAAAACTTATGGCTCATATTTTGATAATGCCGCGTCAGGGAAACACTGTTGAATCTTGTATTATTGTTGATTGGAAAGTAAAAGAAGGTGATGAAGTTACAGCCGAAACCACAGTATGCGAAGTTGAAACCGATAAAGCTGCTTTTGAGGTTCCCGCCGGTGCAGCTGGCGTTATATTAAAACTTTTGTTTAACGCTGGCGATGATGTACCTGTTTTAGCGCCAATTGCCGTAATTGGCGAAAAGGGTGAAAATTGGCAAATAATGCTTAATTCCATTTCTCCAAGGGCGCGTAATTTTGCGCAAAAAGAGGCGGTGTTTACTGAAATGGTGCCTGGCACCGGTCCCGGCGGCAGGATTGTCGAACGTGACGTATTAGCAGCGCTGGAAAATAGGCCGGCATTGACCGCAGCGGCAAAAGCTGCCGGAGCTGCTTCAATTCCAAACCAGGGCACAGGCATCGGCGGACGTGTAACAATCGAAGACTTGGCATCCGGCTCTGCTCCAATTTCCCAACCATTGTTTACCGGTGAAGGCACCGTCACCGAAACGCCCATCAAAGGAATTCGCAAAATTATTTCCGACCGTATGTTAAAATCCCTTGCAGAAACCGCTCAATTTACTTTAAACGCATCTGCTTCCGTATCAAGGCTTCAGGATATCCGTTCCAAAATGAATGAAACAAATTTTTTACCGGATGAAGTAAAGACTTCCAAAATTACAGTAAATGACATGATTCTTTTTGCAGTATCACGGATACTCCCCCGCTATTTATACATGAATACGCATAAAATTGATGAAACAACCAGAACTTTTGAAGATATTCATCTTGGAATGGCAGTAGACACACCGCGCGGCCTTATGGTTCCTGTTATTCGTAATGCCAATCTGCTTTCTTTAGCTCAAATTTCGTCTGAAACAAAAAGGCTTGCCGATTCCTGTAAAAACGGAACTGCCAAACCGCAGGATTTGTCAGGTTCTACTTTTACAATTTCCAATTTGGGGAACTTTGGAATCACAAGTTTTACTCCGGTACTTAACACTCCGGAAGTTGCTATTCTTGGCGTATGCACAATTGAGATGAAACCCGTACCTTCCAGCTGCGCCTGCCGCTTTGAGCCGTTTATCGGTTTTAGTCTGACAATTAACCATCAGGTTGTAGACGGCGCTCCCGCTGCACGTTTTTTAAAAGCGTTATGCGAAGCGATAGCGGAAATAGATTTGCTTTTGGCAAACAGCAATTAAACGGAGTTATTATGTTTGATACAATTATTATTGGCGGCGGGCCTGCGGGGTATCTTGCCGCACAGCGGTTGGCAGGAAACAGCCAGTCTCCTTGCAAGGCGCTTTTGATTGAGGAACGTTATTTGGGCGGGACTTGCCTTAATGTTGGGTGTATTCCTACCAAGACTTTGCTCAATTCGGCAAAGCTGTTTGTTCATGCCAAAAGCGCTGAAAAGTTTGGAGTAAAAGCTCAGGGGGTTTCCTTTGATTGGGCTACAATTCAAAATTGGAAAAACGACGTAGTTTCAAAGCTGCGCAGTGGAATCGAAGGACAGATGAAACACTTTGGTGTAAAGGTTGTCAACGGCAGGGGGGAAATTATTTCGCCGCCATCCGGAGAAAAACCTGCAAGAGTCAGAGCCGTTTCACCTGACGGTACTGTAACCGAACATGAAGGAAAAACCATCCTTGTTTGTGCAGGTTCTGCTCCGCTGATACCTCCAATTCCCGGCGTTAAAGATAATCCATTCGTATTGGATTCTACCGCTTTGCTTTCGGTTAAGGATGTGCCCAAACGCCTTGCGATTATTGGCGGCGGCGTTATCGGTTTTGAATTTGCAGGTCTTTTTTCTGCTTTAGGCTGCCAGGTAACAGTTATCGAAATGATGGACGAAATTATTCCGTTTATGGACAGGGAACAGGCTCCCATCCTTCGCCGTGTTATGAAAGATATCGATTTTAAGCTCGGATGTAAAGTGGAAAAGATTGACGGCGCCACTGTGCATTACACTTACAAAGACGGCAAAGCGGAAAAGCAGAACTGCGATCTTGTTCTTATGGCAGCTGGAAGACGCCCTGTTCTGGATAACTGGGGAGCTGCTTCTGCCGGCCTGGATGTCAGAGCTGAAGGTGTAGCTGTTGATGACCGGATGCGGACAAACATCCCGCGAATATGGGCAGCAGGTGATGTAACCGGCAAGAGCCAACTTGCACATACAGCTTACCGCATGGGAGAAGTAGCCGCCTGCGATATTCTTGTAACGCTGGGCAAAACCGAAACAAGTTCGTTTAATCGTATGCGTTACAACGCCATTCCATGGGCTGTCTACGGTATCACTGAAGCCGCAGGAGTAGGTATCACCGAACAGGAAGCAATGGCAAAAGGTATAGCGATTCTTAAAGCTAGTCTTCCCATGAAAGTATCGGGACGTTTTGCGGCAGAAAACACTTTTTCAGGCAGCGGTGCAGTTAAGGTAATCGCCGATGCAACCAATCGCCGTATTCTTGGAATACATGCCGTAGGCGCTTATGCTTCGGAGTTTATTTGGGGAGGCGCGGCTCTTATCGAACAGGAAATGCGAATAGACGAAGTAAAACAACTAATTTTCCCGCACCCTACAGTTTGCGAACTTATCCGCGATGTTGTGTGGGAACTATAATTAAAAGGAAAAATAAATGCCTAAAACAATGATCGTAGATCCAAAAGAAATAAGAAAACCGCAGATCCTAAAACTTAAGGATATTCCGGTTAATCAGTATAAATCTGATTACAAAAAAGAACTTGAACTTTACGGCAAAGACCGGCTTGTACAAATTTGGTATGACATGGTAGTAATCAGAGAATTTGAATCGATGCTTAATATTTTTAAGACTCAAGGAACATGGAATGGGATAGAGTACAATCATAAAGGGCCGGCTCATCTTTCCATGGGACAGGAAGCTTCGGCAGTTGGACAGTGCCTTAACCTTACAACCGATGATTACATTTTTGGCAGCCACCGCAGCCACGGTGAAATTATCGCCAAATGTTTTTCTGCGCTTTGGCAATTTACCAAAACTACCGAAGGCGAAAAGCAGCTTGAAACAATAATGAAAAGCTTTTTAAATGGAGAAACTTTAAGTATAACCGAAAAGATCCCCTATAAAAATCTGCGCGACCTTGGCGAAAACTTTGTGTTATACGGCACGTTAGCAGAAATCTTTGCACGTAAAGCCGGTTTTAACCGCGGGCTTGGCGGCTCCATGCATGCTTTTTTTACGCCCTTTGGTTCAATGCCCAACAATGCAATTGTTGGCGGCTCCGGCGACATTGCCGTAGGTTCGGCTCTTTATAAACGAATCAACCATAAACCTGGAATCGTCATTGCCAACATCGGAGATGCCTCTATGGGCTGCGGCCCTGTTTGGGAGGGAATGATGATGGCGGCAATGGATCAGTACCGTACCCTCTGGCCAAAGGAAATTGGAGGCGCTCCGCCAATTCTCTTTAACTTTTTTAACAATTTTTATGGCATGGGCGGACAAACATCAGGAGAAACAATGGGTTATGGCATCATGGCGCGTGTAGGTGCAGGAGTTAATCCCGAAAACATGCACTCAGAACGTGTCGATGGCTACAATCCTCTTGCAGTAGCAGATGTTATCGCCCGAAAAAAAGCGATTTTGCTCGAAGGTAAAGGGCCTGTTTTACTTGATACCCTCACCTATCGTATATCGGGACACTCTCCTTCCGATGCTTCGAGTTACCGCACGCCGGAAGAAATAAAACTCTGGCAGGAAGAAGACTCAATCGAAGAGTACGGCGCATATTTAATTAAAAACAATGCGATAAAAAAATCCGAGCTTGATTCGTTACGTGAAACTATACAGGCAAAACTCTTTGAGATTGTAAAACTTTCTGTAAATGATGAAATTTCCCCCCGGTTGGACGGAGCGTTTATCGAATCTGTGATGTTTTCAAACCAAAGATGCGATAAATTGGACGACAGAGAACCGGAGCTTTCTCAACCTGTACAGGAAAACCCAAGGGTAAAAGCAATAACAGGCAAGGAACGTTTCGCTTTTGATACGTTAGGAAAGCCCATCTCTAAAAACAAGGTATACCAATACCGTGACGGGCTTTTCGAAGCCATGTTGCACCGCTTCACGACAGACCCAACCATGGCGGCCTGGGGTGAGGAAAACCGTGACTGGGGCGGCGCATTTGCCGTTTACCGCGGGCTTACGGAGCTGCTCCCCTACAACCGGCTCTTTAACAGCCCGATCTCCGAAGGCGCCATTGTGGGCGCCGGTGTTGGTTATGCGTTATCCGGCGGAAGAGCCGTAGTAGAATTGATGTACTGTGATTTTATGGGACGCGCCGGAGACGAGATTTTCAACCAGGCGTCAAAGTGGCAGTCCATGTCGGCAGGGCTTTTACAAATGCCTTTGGTTGTTCGTGTTTCTGTAGGAAACAAATACGGAGCCCAGCACAGCCAGGATTGGACGGCCATCACCGGCCATATTCCAGGGCTCAAGTCGTACTTCCCTGCCACACCTTTCGATGCTAAAGGTATGCTGAACCTTGCGTTGAGCGGCACTGACCCTGTAATCTTCTACGAAAGCCAGCTCCTTTACGATACCGGCGAACAGTTCGAAAAAGGCGGTGTCCCCGAAGGTTATTACGAAATACCAGAAGGGCAGCCTGCCGTTCGCAAACAGGGAAAAGACCTTACAATCGCAACTCTTGGGGCAACTCTCTACCCTGCAATGGAAGTTGCAAAAAAACTGGAAACTCAATTTGGTATCTCTGCCGAAGTTATCGACATCCGTTTTATCAATCCGTTAAATTACGAAACAATTATCGAATCAGTAAAAAAAACCGGAAAGCTCCTATTAACAAGCGATGCATGTGAACGCGGTTCGTTCCTTCACACAATAGCGAGTAATGTTCAGACCTTTGCTTTTGATTATCTTGATGCTCCTGTAGCGGTTGTGGGAAGCCGCAACTGGATCACTCCTGCGCCGGAAGCAGAGCACCTTTACTTCCCGCAGATAAACTGGCTCATCGACACCATACATGAGCGTATTTTGCCAATCGCTGGTTACAGCCCTGTTACGGTGCAAACAACTGGGGAACTGTTGCGACGGAATTTGCGGGGGGTGTAAAACTGGATAGTGTTACAATGCTTTTTTTAGATTATACCAGAGAAGATAAATGCCGCATAATTTTATCATTGTCCTGATCTTCCAGCTCTTTAATAATATGCAGATACGTTTCTTGCGTAGTAGTTACACTGGAATGTCCCAACCTCTTGGCTATACTGGCGATAGATACTCCCGCAAAAATCAAAAGTGATGCGTGAATGTGACGAAGGCTATGTATCGAAATTACAGGCACTTCGGCTATTTTACACAACTTTTCAAGACGGTCGTTAACAGTAGAATTAAAAACTCTACCTTTCACAAATATAGGCTTATCCTCCGCCAAGTTTCCTGCTAAATTGAAAAACTGATCGTTTAGCTTAGGATCTATTTGCAGTGTTCGCCGTGATGATTGGTTTTTGGTTTCCATAAATCCTCCATTTGGACATTTGTAATTTAATGTTTTATTAACTTTGATTTTCTTTCCAGAAAAATCAAAATCTTTGGGAGTTAGAGCAAGGGCTTCGGAAAATCGCAGCCCTGTCTTTGCGATAAGCAGGATGAACCAATCCCAATTGGGTACGTTTATTAAATTAAGACTTTTCAACAAGGATTGAAGCTCAAGCTGGCTTAGGTATTTTGGCTTTTTTATGGCTGGAGATTTTCCTTTTAGTATAACTTTCCGGGTAGGATCTATGGTTAATAAACCTTCGTCAAAAGCATCCAGTATTGCGCTTTTCAGGTGATGATGAAAGTCCTGTGTTGTCTGCTTTTCGTGGGTTTTGGCATATTCGTTAATCAAGTTCTGATAACTTCGTTTATCAAGTTCGCATATTTTTTGCGTTGGAGCAAGCTCAACGAGCCACCGTAATGTCATCACATATTTTTGGTATGTAATAGGGCGTACAGCCCCCAACTTGTAAACCTTCATCCAATCGGCAAAATACTCATGAAAATACTGCATTGGTAAAACCTCCGGCATAATAATATTGCTGATAAACTCACCACTTTAATTATGATGGAGGCTTATTGGTTTTTCTATTTCTAAAATCATTTTATGTCAATACAACAATTTGCTCCAGCCACGCTTGCCTGTAGTCCTCCAATTCGGGGAAATCGCATTTTTCCTGCTCAATGTAGCTCACATCAAGATCCTCTGCAAGACTATTTAAGGATTTTCCGCTAATGGCCATTTTCGCAGTCATTGCAGCTCCCAGTGCAGAGGCTTCGTTAATGTCCGTAAGGAAAACTTTGTTATCTGCAAGCGCAGAAGCAAGCAAGCGGTTGTAACAATCATCTTTGCGAAAACCGCCTTCTGTGTAAACTTCGTATCCTTTTTCTAAACCTGCGCGTTCCAGCGCTGTAAGAGTTTGCATAACAAGCGATATACGCAATACGGCAAAAAACTTTTCATAATCGGAAAAACATGGAGCTGCATCCATTGGATTAAAAAAATAGATTTTTCCGTCTTCTGTAATTCTTGCTTTGGAATGCGGGAATTGCCCGGAACCTTGTGTTATTTCGGGTAATAAAAAGATTCGCTTTTCTTTTAAAATGGTACGAAACAGTTCTTCATTCCAGTCCGGGTAATCACTTCGCCCATGCTGTTTAAAAATTACATTTGACCATGATTCAAACTCCATTCCACCCAAAAAAATCGCTGTCTTTATTATCGACCCAAAAGCGGAAATATTAAAAAAAACAACTTTGCCAAGTTCATCAGGTGCAAAACCGTATTTTTTTACAGGGTTTAATATTACACACCATGTGCCGGTTGAATTAAGAATAAAACCCCTTTCTCCTTTTTTGGCAAAATGAGGAAGCAAAGCAGAGTTGGAATCGTGTATACCCATCGTTACTATTGTTTCAGTATCAAGCCCGGTTTTTTTTGCAAGACTGCCGCTTATTGTCCCAAGTAAATCCCATGACTTGTTAAGCTTACCGGGAATTAACGAAGCCGCACCCAATTTAAACGCCACTGTAGAAAGGGAATTGTCCAGGTAATCCCACAAATATGTATGATTACCCATATACGAAGCTTCTACTCCAATTTTTCCGGAAAAACGCAAACCCCAATATGCAGGGTATGGAAGGATTGTTGTTACATTTTTAAACTCATCACCGAATTGTTCCTGCGCAAAAAAAATGCCCTTGGCCGGATTTATTAATGCTTTAAAAGCAGGTGTACCGGTTCTGGCCTGAAGTTCCTCTGCTTTGCCAAAACGTTCATAAAAACGTTGATGAAAATCCTCTCCAGGTTCATGCGTGTAATACACACATGGCAAAACGCTTTTTCCGTCTTTCCCTAAACACACAAAAGTAGCGCCGTGTGCGCTTACTGCCAATGCTTTTACCGGATATTTTTCTGCAAAAAACTTAAGCTCATCAATGAACCAATTTTCCATTGATTCAAGATCGTGGCATTGCAGACCGTTCACGATTAGCGGTTCAAATATACGGTAGTGAGCGTCCTTTAGTTTTAGCGAATCATCGTAAACAGCTGCTTTTTTATTTGTCATCCCAATGTCGATTACTACTATGGCATATTCCATTTTTCTCCCCTGTTTAATCAGCAATGCAGGTGTTTTTCAAATTCTTTAACTAAAGCCCTCTTTACATAATTTTTGATTTTTGTTATAAATAAATCAACAGCCAAAAAAGGCGTTTTAAGGAAGGAAAATATGTCACGGATTTGTGAAGAATGCGGGAAACATACAATTACAGGAAATAAGGTGAGCCATGCTAAAAATCGTACCCGCAGAACATGGAAACCCAATCTGGTAAGTGTAAAAGCAGAAATAAACGGGACTGTAAAAAGACGAAAAATTTGCGCTCGATGTCTAAGAACCGAATCCAAGCCCAGTAAAGCATAAATCCTGTCAGTTATGGCAGATACTAGACTGATACAGGCTATCGATTTTATATTAAATCACAGTGATGAAGCCACAATAGAGGTTTTGGCTGAAGCTGTAATTAAACGGCGTCGAAACCTTACGATGTTTCAGGCAATAGGTAATATCCCCGACCCGGAAAAAATGGCAAAAGAAATAAGCTCAAGCCTTGGCGGCGGTACAGAAAAAATAATGGGCGGCATGAAACAATCAATCCAGGAAATGATCGTACGGATCTGCCGGGAACATGCGCCGGAACTTAACGAAAAGCAAATAAATGAACTTTGTCAGGCATGGCTGCCTTCCCCCAATTCGGCGGGAAAAAAAGGCGCAAAAACACAGGACTTGCCGCCTGATGTGCTCCTTTCCATGATCGAACAATTTATCTCATTTTCTAACGGCACCATGACTGAAACAGTTGACAAAGGGCTTCGCGAAGAACTGGGCGCATGGCCGCAGCGTTATTGGGATACATTTCCTGCAGTTATCCGTCAATTTATTACCGACTACCTAAAAGACAAGATAACACATAATGAGTTTAAATCTAAAATCGTTCTTGCTCTGGGGTTGTAAATGTTTCCTGATATATATAGTATAATTCCATCATGAATAATATAACAATTAATTTTACCAACTCACAAAAAACTGCATCCTGCGCTTATGGAACCAAAGCGTTGGACATTATCGAAAATTTCGATCTTCCTTTTTCTGATATTGCAGCTATCAAAGTAAACAACGAAATTCGCCCGCTTGGAACAACTCTTTTTGTAAATGCTGCCGTAGAGCCGGTACTCTTGGATTCGCCTGAAGGGGCAATGATCTACAGGCGCACTCTTTCTTTTGTCCTTGCAATTGCAGCGCAAAAAATCATTCCAAAAAACGGCGTTTTTATTGGTCACTCACTTGGCAACAGCTATTACTATACTTTCAGTTCCGGTGAAAAACCAAAAATTGGCGATGTCGAAAAATTGTCGCAAGAAATGCAGAATCTTATTAATCAGGATTTACCTATATCATTTAAGTATCTTTCCTACAAAGAAGCTGTCCAAATGTTTAAAGCAAATAATCAGACGGATACTGCTCTATTATTGGAACAAAGAAGCTCATCACGGATCAGGGTGAATGAATGCAGCGGATATATGGATATCTATATTCAACCGCTTCTAGCAAGGACCAGTTTGCTTTCTGCATTTGAACTTATGCCGTATCAGGATGGTTTTCTTCTTCGCTTTCCCGGTATTGGCAAGGGAAAAACATTAGACCCATTTGTAGATGAACCTCAAGTTTTTGGTGTTTACAATAACTATAAAAATTGGGGAAAGCTTATAGGGGTGCGTGTTGTAGGTGAACTGAATGAGCGTATAACAAATCGTACTTTTCAGGAATACATACGCATCACCGAAGCCAATCAAGCAAGAAGACTGGCGGATATTGCAAGGCAAATTTACGAAAAACGTGACGATATAAAAATTATATTGATTGCAGGCCCGTCAAGCTCCGGAAAAACTACAAGCGCCAAACGGCTGGAAATTGAACTAATGGTATGCGGTCTTAAACCTATCTCTATTGGTCTTGACGATTATTATAGGGGATTGGAAAATACTCCCAAAGATGAAAAAGGCGATCCGGATTACGAAACTCTTCAAGCGCTGGATGTACCTTATCTAAATGAGCAGCTGCAGGCTCTGTTCCACGGAGAAGAAATATCGCTTCCTGTTTACGATTTTAAAACCAGCTCCAGAACAAAAACAGGCGGCAGAAAAATAAAGTTAGAGAGCAACAATATTCTTATTGTCGAAGGTATTCATGGGCTCAACGACGAGCTCACCTACAGTATCGATCGCAACAGCAAGTTCAAGATTTATATCTCGGCTCTTACCCAGCTAAACCTTGATGATCATAACCGTATTCCAACAAGCGACAACAGGCTCCTGCGGCGTATGGTGCGGGATTCTCAATTCAGGGGTACGGATGCATCCGGCACCTTAAAAATGTGGCCCAAAGTACAGGCTGGAGAGCGTAAGTACATTTTTCCGTTTCAGAATTCTTCAGATGCCACTTTTAACTCCGCGCTTGATTACGAACTTTCTGTGTTAAAGTATTACGCCGATCCTTTGTTACGTGCTGTAAAACCAGATAAAAGCGAATATGCCGAAACCTCAAGGTTGCTTTCATTTTTGGAAAACTTCACTCCTATCCCGCCGCAACATGTACCGGGAACGAGTATCTTAAGGGAGTTTATCGGGGGCAGCGAATTCAAATACTGAATTAACGAAATTCAGCCTTTGGCTGAACTTCGCTAATTCAGGCGTTCTGCCTTTTTTTATCTTTTTATCTCATTTTTATACTTTTATTTTTTTCCAACATTTTCTCTATGCTTGCCAATTTAACTGCATTGCAGAAAATTTCCATGGCTTCTTTTAATTCTGCAAGCGGCGGGTAGGATGGAGCAATCCTTATGTTTTTGTCCTGTGGATCAATTCCGTTGGGATATGTTGCGCCTGCGGGGGTAAGCGCTACTCCGGCTTCTGCGCACAGTGCGACTATTCGCTTGGCGCATCCATCAAGTGAGTCAAAGTTGACAAAGTAGCCGCCTGCGGGTGTTATCCATTTGGCTATTCCCAGTTTGCCAAGTTCTTCATCCAGCATACCGCAAACCAGTTTGAATTTGGGGTACAGTATTGCGGCGTGCTTTTCCATATGAGCCAATACTCCAGCGGCGTCTTTGAAAAAACGCACATGACGAAGCTGGTTTAATTTGTCCGGCCCGATTGATCGTGCTGTCAGCCGTTGCCGCAGAAATTCGCAGTTGGATTTTGATGTTGCTATGCAGGTAACGGATCCGCCGCCGAAACTCACTTTGGAAAACGATGAAAAAACATATACCATGTCCGGGTTTTTGGCTTCTTCACACAAACGTATAATGTTAGGGATTTCTTTTTTTTCGTTAAAATCATGAATCGCATAGGCATTATCCCAGTAGATTCTAAAATCGTCTGCCGCAGGTTTAAGGTTGGCAAAACGTTTTACGGTTTCATCGGAATACACAATGCCTGTGGGGTTAGAATACTTGGGCACACACCAGATACCCTTGATCATGGGATCGGATGTTAGTTTTGTTTCAATTGTATCCATATCCGGCCCGTCTGGCCCTACAGAAATTGGTATCATTTCGATATTGAAATAATTGCAAATTGTAAAATGGCGATCGTAACCCGGAGATGGACACAAAAATTTTACCTTCCCTTGAGCCGGCCAGGGTTTTCCGTTTTTAACGCCATGTGACACGTGCAGTGACACATTGTCAAACATAAGAGCAAGCGAAGAATTGCCAAGTACGATAACTTCTTCCGGTGTTACATCCAGAAGATCAGCATAGATTTTTTTCATTTCTGGAAGGCCGTCAAGCCCGCCGTAATTGCGGCAGTCGGTTCCGCTTGCAGTTTTGTAATCTTCTGTAGAAAGGCATGTCAGCATATCATTACAAAGAGAGAGCTGATCTTCCGAAGGGATACCGCGCGTCATATAAAGCTTTTTATCTTTTTCTTTATATTTGGAAAAAACCCGGTCAAGTTCGTTTTTTTGTGTTGTTAGTTCTTCCAATGTCATTTGTGCATATGGTTTCATACTAGTAGTTTACATGAATTTAAAAATAATACCAGTGGTTAAAAATATTGTAACTACTAACGAACAACAAAAGCTTCAAAACCGGCAGTACGTAAACTATTAATCGTGCTGTTAACATCAGAGCCGGCAGGAACTGTGACTGCCCACATTTCATTGTTATTGACAAAACGCCGTTCAATGGTTGGAGAAAACCCAACGTTTCTAAGGTTTGCAGCTTGTGATTGTGCGTTTACTTCACGGCCAAAAACTCCGGTTTGCAGCCTTATTTGTACCGGAGGATTCTCTACGGGGATTACAACAGGAGGAACGGGCAAAGCGCCGCCAGCCAATAAAGTATCAGAATCAAAGCCGCTGATAAAAAACCAAAAAGGGGTCGGCATTAAAACAGCAGGATTTAATTCTGCGGCAAGACGGCCTTCCGGGCTGTTTGGAAATTCATTTTTAAGACGCAATCTCCATTCATCAGCCAATTGTTCATTTGATATCTTCCATAATAAAAAAAGTATTTCGCTTTTCATTTCTGAGTAATTGGGATTATCAACAATTGCAATAAGTGCAGTTGTATCGCCGGTTCTAATTGCATTTATACCTGTATTTAAAAAACGTGCCCGGATATTTTTGGATAATAGCGGTTCAAGTGCGGCGGCAGCTCTATCCCATTCGCCCATTGCTGCCAGACAATAAGCGCAGGCCAAAAGAGCTTCATCATCGACTGAACCGGGAATAGCGCCTGCGGCTTCCAGCCAATTTCTGGCAGCAGTTTCGATATTACCTGATAATTGATGAAGACGTGCAAGACGTACCAGAGCATTATGACGTTCTATTGCGGAAATTCCCTGCTGGGCAGCAGTTTTTTCCAGGTTTTGAATTTCCGCCGACAAAGAAACGCTGGAAGGAAGCGCAGAACTTTGATTTATATCCTGAGCAAATACATTCCCCACTGCCAGGAAAAACATCACTAAAAAGATGGTCTTAAACTGCATTGCCATAGTATTACGATAATTCCTTTGCCCTAAATGTATTTCCCTTCAAGTATGACAAGGTTAGTTTACCAAAAGACCCTATCAGCGATTTGGGGCCGGGAACTGCCACCATTTCGTCTTTTTCTGTCCTTGTTATTAATTCATCGGCATTTTTTCGGGAAATTCCCTCAATTAAAACAATTTCTGTATTTCCAATTCTCGCTTTTAACAACTCTTGGGTGTGTTTCTGTTGAAGCATTATCACCCTGGAAAGCCTTTCACGTTTAACATTTTCGCTGATTCTATCGCCCAGGTCATAAGCCTTTGTCCCTTCCCGCGGGTTAAAATGATACATATACGAATAAAGAAATCTAACTTCTTCCATTAGATCAAGGGTCTTTAACACGTCATCTTCTGTCTCACCGGGAAATCCTACCAAAATGTCAGTAGAAATTGTAATTTCCGGCATTATAGCGCGGATTTCCCTTACAAGTTTTAAAAAATGCGCTGTAGAATAGCCGCGGTTCATAACCTTTAACATATTGTCACAGCCATGCTGGACAGGCAAATGTATGTGGCGGCAAAAAACTTTATTGGCTGCCAATACTTCGATTGTAGCAGACGAAAAATTACCAGGGTTTGCCGATAAAAAACGCACCCATTTTATACCGCTTTTTTGCGTTTCAATGGCAACCAGCTTTAACAAAGCGGCAAAATCCGTGTTATCTTTTTGCCAAAAATAGCTGTTTACATTCTGGCCTAAAAGCGTAATTTCGCGCACTCCTTTTTCGCCAACAAGCCGAATTTCTGAAGCGATATGCTGAGGATCACGAGACACTTCCCTGCCCCGTACATACGGGACAATACAATATGAACAGTAATTGTTACAGCCGTGCATGATAGGAATAAAACTGCGAAAAGTTGAGCCATTTTTGAATCCTTCTTCATAGTGTGAATCTGAAAAAGAAAAAACGGCCTTTTCATTTATGTCAAAGTTTACCTTTTCGCGCTTTTCCACTGCTTCAAGGATCAGCGGAAAATTTGAACGGGCAAATGTACCCATTACATAATCCACTAAAGGGTATTTAACTTTTAGTTTTTCACCTAACCTTTGCGCCATACAACCTGCAATTACAAGAGTAAGCATTAGCTTGTGTTTTTTCTTTAAACCTGTGTAATGCGCAATTCGCCCTAAAACGCGTGTCTCTGCTGTCAATCTGACAGAGCATGTGTTGATCAAAACCAAACCGGCTTTTAACGGGTCATCAGCTTCTGTCCATCCTCGTTCCTTGCAAACAAGCGCCAGAGCTGCCGATTCGGCAGTATTCATCTGGCAACCGTAAGTTTCAAAGTAGTAGGTCATCAAGTGCGTTTTTTCAAGCCAAATACAAATTTAATGCCATTCCAAACACCAATAATCAAAAGAGTAATTGCCCCAATCAGAAGAAAATTTGTAGAGAATGGTTCAAGTATTGGGATGGGAATTCGGGAAAGCATAATGATAAGACCGGCTAATAATAATAAAAGGCCGGCTTTTCTGTCTGTCATATCTTTTGAGAAGAAAGAACCTGCTCCAAAAAGGCAGGCTATTCCGCCGATAATGAAGCTCCACCACCAATCAAAGGCGCCATTAGCCAATAGTATTACAAATATTCCTGCACCGCAGAAAGCAATGGATTTTAACGCCAACTTATACAAACTTGGTTTTTTTTGAGCGTTGTCTTTTTTATTTTCGTCCATAGACACTCCTATTTTTGCACATCAAAGGCTAATTTTATAGCATTAATCAGGCCAAAAACTACAAGCCCTAATGCAGTGGCAACTACAAAGAAACTGGCAAAACCTGCTACAACTCCAAAACGGGGGGTAGAAAGCAATAAAAGAAATCCACAAACTGTTACAATAAGACCGGGTTTATAAAATAATTGCCGCCTGCGTAAAAGCATCAAAATGCCCGAAACAAAAGCAAATCCTCCAACACCAAGTCCTAAAGGTCTGATTACTCTGCCAGCAATTGCAAGGACTAAAAGAGCGATCCCGCCAAAAATTAATTGAATCACAACTTTGCCCTTACCCGGCAAATTTTCTGTGGAAGGATTGGCGTTCCTCCATTCAGGTTCATTTGACATTTAAAACCTCCTAATAAGCCGCTTTAACACATACTGCGTTTACACAATCTGTGTTTGCAGCTTCAATTACATTATTTAAAAGCATGGCAATGGTCATTGGCCCGACACCGCCAGGCACCGGCGTATAATAACTTGCCTTTAACGAAACAGCAGGATCAACATCGCCGCAAAGACGATAACCCTTTGGTTCAGAAATATCCGTTACACGGTTTATTCCTACATCAATCACAACAGCGCCTTTTTTTATCATATCAGGTTTTATAAAACAAGGGCTTCCTGCCGCGGCAATTAAAATGTCCGCCTGCAACGTGTGATATGAAAGGTCTTTTGTCCCTGTGTGACACAGAGTTACTGTAGCATTATACTGGCGGCGTATTAAAAGATTAACAAGCGGTTTTCCAACAATGTTTGATCTTCCAACCACAACTGCATGTGCGCCGGAAATTGGGATATTGTATTCACGTAACAGCTCAAGAACTCCATGCGGTGTACAGGGCAAAAATGTACGTCTGCCTAAAATCATGTTTCCAACCGATTCTGGATGAAAACAATCCACATCTTTTTTTGGAGAAACAGCATCATTTATTTTTTCTTCATTTATGTGTTTAGGCACAGGCGCTTGAACCAAAATGCCGTGAACTTTGTCATCTTTGTTAAGTTCATCAATAATTGATAAAAGCTCTTCTTCGCTTGTAGATTCCGGCAGTCTGATATCACGGCTTTCCATTCCTGCTTCTGCCAGAGCTTTTTCCTTTGATTTAACATAAGAGAGACTTGCAGGATCGTCTCCTACAAGTATCACACCAAGACATGGAACAATTCCTTTTTCTTTTAGCGCCAAAGCCCTTTCTTTCACACTTTGTCTAATTTTTATTCCAAGCGCTTTTCCATCCATTATAACTGCGGACAATCAATCCTCCTGTATTGGTAATATTACCATAAAACGGCCTTCTTTTGCTACAATAGAAAACTCACCGCTAACAGCCTCATTACTTAACCAAAAAAAACCACGTTTCCAAACAAGGTTATCAAGCGGCCACTTTAACCCCACACTGTTTACTTTCCAGGGACCGCTGCCTAACGGAAGCAAAGAAACTATCGCATTTTTTTCAAGACGGCAGCAAACCTCGTTTTTAGCTTTGCCTTTTGCCTCAATATCTTTTGCTTCAATACAACGAATATCCTCGTTGTTTGTAATCCAGCGTTGCGGGAAAATATCCCTTTCAAAAAACGAATAGATGGCAAAAAGATGATCGATTCTGCCGCCGCCACCGCCAATTATCCAGATATAATCGCAATTCTGTTCGATAGCGTGCGAAAAAGCCAGCTCGGAATCTGTATTATCTTTGTCGTGCACATGACGTATTATTCGCTCCTTTGGCCAGGAATCCAGGCGTTTCGCCATATCCGGCGCCTGTTCTTCCAGTGAATCCATGTCGCCTATTACCCAGTCAGGTTTAAACCCTGCCCTATCCGCCGCCAAAAACCCCGAATCGGCTGCAATTATAATTGTGTCCATCGATGTTTCTTTGATAAGTTTTCTTGCAACCTGAGGCGGCGGCCCATCGCCTCCTGTAAAAATTATTCCCAGCAAGTTTTCTCCATAAAGTGGTTAAATTTCTTCAAAAAAAGTATACTGAATTACATAAGGAAAATCAATTGAGAAAGACAGTTCACCCTGTACTTAAAGAAATTGCCTCGATTTTTGGCGCCAATGAAAAAGAGCTTTATCTTGTTGGCGGCGCTGTCAGGGATATGGTGAGGGGAAAAAAAATACATGATTGGGATTTGGCGACAGATGCCCTGCCGCAGGAAGTTACTTCGATTATAAGGAAAGCCGGAGGCAAGGTTATTCCAACCGGCATCAAACATGGGACTGTCACTGTTTTTTACAAAAACCAAAATGCAGAAATAACCACATTCAGAACCGAATCTGGTTATTCGGACGGGCGCAGGCCGGATATGGTTTCTTATGCCGCCAATAT
>JAITFY010000124.1 GCA_031281025.1 Treponema sp.
GGTTTAAAATCACCAGAAGAAAAAATTAGAATTAGCGGATTGTGGCAAAAACAACATTTATGGAAAAAACAGTTTGATACTGTTGATATAAAAACTTTCAAAAAATTAATTTAGGAGGATTGATATGAAGAAGATTTTAGTTTTAGTTGTTGCGTTTGTGATGTTTATAGGTTGTAATAACGGAAATTTAGATACACCTGAAAATGGAAAGCCGACAGGTAAGCAACCTGGCAGGTTCTCAGCAACAGTTCTAAGTGATGCGATGGGTTCTGGTGCTAGAAGTGCTCGCAGTAGTGTTTCTCTAGGAACGTATACGATTACTAATTCAAGAAGCATTTATTTTATTTTGAGAAATGTTGGTGATTTCCCTATTACAGATGTTACTCTAACAGCAGGTACCTTCAACAATGAAGTTTTTGAACCCATCACTGGTTATGGAGTAACAGCAAACCCATCTATAATTCATGTAATAGAAACAAGTGGGAATGCCACAATCGAGAACATAATTGAAGTTGTGATTAATCACGGAAATATTGTAGGTCTAATTGCACAAGAGTATGTTCAGAAAGCGGACTTTGCTGGGGCAACAATCCGTATTAATGGAAAAACTACAGATGCAGATGATGATGTGATTGACATCTCGTTAGATGTTGACATTGGAACTTTGATTAAAGTAGTTAGTTTTGAAGTTCATTATAGCACTGATAATGGAGTTACGTTTGAGAAAGCAGAATGGGGGTATCAAAAACACTTTTTAACTTTAGAAGAACTTGAAGATCCACTTTTTTCGGGGTTTTTAATACCCAATATTAGGCAAGAACTGGTTTATAATATGAGTGAAGCTTATGTAAAAATCAAAAACACTGGAAATGTGCCATTTAAATATAGAAGAATAGGTGGTAATATTGATGAATGGGTATGGGTATCAATTGATGCAGGTACTTTTTCTGAAAGACTACCCCCGTATTCATCCCAAATTTATTTCAACATTGATACGCAAGGGTTAGTTTTTGATAATTCTGGTATTGATGCTTTAGTGTTTTACCCTAATACAAGTATTATAAATTTTAATTTCCGTACTATTTATTATGATCTTATCCCAATTCATTGGGAAGTACGTTATAATTAATTTCTCTCTGGTTTAAGAATGATTGATTCCAAGAGCTACTCTGTTTGTAATGTGTCCAGTAGCAGAAATATCTTGACGTATTACTTTTCCAGTAGCTCTTTCATTTGGCACCCACTCGCTTGACGGTTGGGGAAGCAAATCTTGCAGCAAACTCAATTTTAAAGAGAGCGTAAAAACAGTTCCTGATCCTGCCAAAAAATACATGTTTCTGTTGTGAAGCTATGCACCCCCTGAACAACAAAACATTTTTAACTAACGCTATTACCGGAAATAGAAAACCCCAATTCACATGTTTTCCTAACCATCTTGAGGTATGATGAAAAGCAGTTTGAAACCGTAGTAACAGGCAGCGGCGGCAAAGCCCGGACGGCGGACTAGCCTCCTTACAGTCGGCAAGCTTAAGGAAATTAATTATATACGCCGCTTACGCGGCTTGTGCAATGGTGTTGACAGCTAGTTCGTCACAAGGTCAAGATAACAATTTAATTTCAAAATAACAGTGCGAAAATAGACTTCACAGCCGACCGGGAGCCGTCCGGGCTTTGCCACCGCTTAGCGTACAGAAAACCAATTTACCATACATGTTTGTCGTACACTCCTTGCCTAAATGCCAAAAACCACGTAAAATTCAAAATGACTATAAAATGGAGTTAAAAAGTGTTCGATCCTGACAACAAATTACCCAACAAAGGTCCGGCTGCGCCAAAAAGGCCGATTGTTTTTTTCTTTTTTCTTTTAATAGCTGGGCTTTTTATAATGTTCTCTTTCAGAGGCAACCAGCCTCAGATAAATGAAGTTTCCTATTCACAATTTACCCAATTTATAGAACAGAACAGGGTTAGCTCTGTTGTAATTCAACAAAATGGTATAATCGATGTTACCCTTAGAGAGCCGTATCAGGGCGGGCCTTTACATGTTAGAACTTTTATTCCATACAATGATCCAAGTCTATTGGAAACATTGACAAGTAAAAACATCAGTATTTCCGGCGCGCCTGCAAGGATCAGTCTTCGCCGTATTCTGATGGATTTGTTTCCATGGATATTTGGTTTTTTCATTATCATTTTTGTGCTTAGAAATATGCAAGGTGCGGGAATGAGGAATCTTCATTTTGGCAAAAGCAAGGCAAAGCGTTATCAAGATGAAGGAAAAAAACTGAGTTTTGCAGATGTTGCAGGACAAAAAGATGCAAAATACGAACTGGAAGAAGTAGTTGAATTTTTAAAAACCCCGCAGAAGTTCACCAAAATGGGAGCGCGAATTCCAAAAGGAGTGCTTCTTGTTGGTTTACCCGGAACGGGAAAAACATTAATGGCGCGCTCCGTTGCGGGCGAAGCTGGAGTCGCTTTTTTTCACATGTCAGGGTCTGACTTTGTAGAAATGTTTGTCGGTGTTGGAGCAAGCCGTGTGCGGGATCTCTTTGAGCAGGGACGCAAAAACGCTCCGTGTATTATTTTTATCGATGAATTGGACGCAGTTGGGCGGACGCGCGGCGCAGGTTACGGCGGCGGTCATGACGAACGTGAACAAACATTAAATCAGTTGTTGGTTGAAATGGACGGTTTTGATTCAAAGGACGGTGTCATTATTCTGGCTGCTACAAACCGCCCCGATGTTTTGGATCCTGCTCTTTTGCGCCCCGGCCGTTTTGACAGGCAGGTAGTTGTGGCAATGCCCGACATCAAAGAACGCGAAGCGATTCTTCAAATACATGCTGCAAAGATTCCGCTGGAGCCAAGTATAGACCTGGCGCGCATTGCAAGAGCTACGCCGGGAATGAGCGGCGCAGATATTGCCAATCTTGTAAACGAAGCTGCCCTGTTTGCAGCCCGCAAAGATCGTGAAGAAGTTTTAATGTCCGACTTTGAAGAAGCCAGAGACAAGGTGCTTATGGGTGTTGCACGAAAGACACTTGTTGTTTCCGACAAGGAACGGCGTATGACTGCTATTCACGAAGCCGGACATGCGCTCCTTCATTATTTTCTTAAAAATGCCGATCCGCTGCATAAAGTTACCATTGTTCCGCATGGGCGGGCGCTGGGAATGGCCCTTTCCCTGCCGGAAGAAGACAGTTACAGCCGCGCAAAAGGCTGGATAGAGGATCGTATTGCAATCTGCTATGGAGGCTGGCTTGCAGAAAAACTTTTTTATAACGAGACAACTACAGGCGCAAAAAACGATATTCAGCAGGCGACAGAAATGGCGCGTAACATGGTTTGTGAATGGGGCATGGCCGAAGATCTTAGCCCTGTAGCATACGGACAGGAAGACCAGCCCATTTTTTTGGGTAAAGAAATTGCCAGGCACAAGGATTATTCCGAAGATACAGCCCAGCGTATTGATAAGGCAATTAAAGAAATAATTGATCGTGCAATTAACAATGCCAATCAAATTATTATCAGCCGAAAACCAGAACTTGAAAAGCTGGCCGATACCCTGCTTGCCCGTGAAACCCTTCTGGACGAAGAAGTACGCCAAATACTGGGGCTTCCGCCAAAAGAAAGCTCTCTGGCCTTCAGCGCAAAACCAGTAAGCGAAGGTGAACAAGTATGAGGTTTACTATTAACTCGAACCTGCGATTTTGTAAGAAAAGGTTTCTCGCAAAGGTTTTCTTTTTTCTTATCTCGCCAAGACGCCAAGATCGCAAAGAACGCCAAGAAGAATTAAAATATTTTTTTAAAAATCATTCAAATAACAGAAATAATATGAGTAAAAATGTATTTTTTCTTATAAAAACTTTGCGCCCTTGGCGTTCTTTGCGCCTTGGCGAGAAGAAAAAAAAGATAACTATTACTAGAAAAAAAGAAAAATATCAAACAAAAAGTTCGTGGTGTTCGTTTGGTTCGTGGTTAATTTTCTCTTTATTTCTCTCTATAAATATCTCGGCACAACCACATCATATTGCAGGCGGACGAAATGACTCACAGGCAGCTCAGCAGTATGTTCAGTGGATTGAGCAGGCAATGAATGAAGGGCGGTTAAACGAAGCATATACAGCGCTTGAACGTGTTATGGACTTTTCCAATGTTTCATCGGACATTTCCTATCTTGCGGCAGTTGTTCGTACTTCTTTTTTATATGAAAGCGAAACAAGACATACCGTGCTTGAAACGCTGAATACGGCAATCGATACAAACCGCTGGGTAAATTACAATAATAATCTGGCATTACTTTTAAAAGCCGAACATCTTGTAGCAATGCGTGAATATACTGCTGCATTGGCTTGTATTGAGCAAATTGCAGTAAGCCCGCACTCTCTTGCTGCAGATGCGGCAATGTTACGTCTTTTGGCTTTTAGGGGTTTGGCGGCTAACGGCGATGTTTCTGCATTGGTACAGTTTCGCAGCCTTGTGTTGAATGCTTTTGACAGGTTTCCGCGCGATCCGCGTCCGCTTCGAATCTTTTTTGGTTTTGCGAATAACAGGTACCCGCAGTTTAGCAATCAGTTATCAGCAGGTGATATTGAGTTGATGGAACTGGCATTGCGCCGTCTTCCCTTTTTGCTGGAAATTGATCCAGAATTGGCATGGATGGCTGCGCCTTTTATCAGGAATCTGGATGACGCAAGACGCCTTGTAGCATCTTATCGCGCGGGAGGTATTTCAAATATCCAAAACAGGGATTTTTTTCCGCATCCCGCATCCATTCCTGTGGCTATTTATCTTGGACTCATGACAGATAACGGTGCGGCGGATGAGCTGTTTGCCGGAAATCGCGGGATTAACAATCCCTTCCCTGCCGGAATAAAAAATACCGTTTTTGTATCTTCCGGCAGCCCTGTTCTTTTTAAAAATATAATAGAAGATGTTTTTAATTTGCTTCGAAGCGAAGATGGGCGGGAATACTTCACTCTTAAGCTGCTTGAATTTACAGGAGCTGTTATTACTGATAATGATTACGATGGCTACATAGAAAGCTTTACATTGTATCAGGATGGTATTATCAGGAAATATGCATTTGACAGGAATCAGGATACCCTTTTTGATTTAACGGTTATTTTTGATACAAACGGTATTCCTGTTTCGGCTTTAAGCCCAGTAGCCGGACAAGAATCGTTTGCAAATGTATATTGGGAACGTTTTCCATCGGTACAGCGAATAACGTTTAACAATGAAGAATTTACTTTTAGCCCTGCGGATTTTCATTTTGCGCCACTTACCTTTATGGAACTTGGCGGTGCAAGAAACAAAACAGGAATTTTATATCCGGTAATACTGGATCGATCCTTTGCGCTTTCGTACCGTTCGCTTATATCATCATGCTCTACGTTTACTCGTCCCGGTGTTGAATTTGACGGCGCTATTGAAACATTTTACATGGAACGGGGATTCCCTGTTCAGGCAGTTCAAGTATTGAATGGAAACAAGGTCTCCATAACAGAATTCGAAAGGGGTGAACCTGTAATTCAACACATCGATTTGGATTTAGACGGCAGAATGGAAACAGTCCGCCGTTTTCGCAGTTTGAGTGCGGATGAACTTTCCCGCGGCTGGCAGTTTTTTAACTACCGGAGTCTTTTAGCATCTTCAGAAAGCGACTGGTCTGGTGATGGCCGCCATAAAACAAAGGAAGTGTATCTGGGCGACGGTTCAGTTGTTTACTATTATGATATGGACGGATCAGGAGAGTTTAATTATTCAAGGACTGGAAACTGACATGAAAAGAAAGTTTTTTACCACATTAATTATATTTGGATTTTTTTTAATATTAATATTTGCTGGTTGCAGAAGCCTGAATAACAACGATTCGCGGCCTGTCCGTATGACCAGTGAAATAAGACTGGAAGATATATACAAGCAAGTTCTGGAAAATCCGGTTTATGCCATAAATATGATTTATATGTATAAAGAAATTTACTCAGTTCCCGCAAATTTTAGAGAACATGAAAACGAAGAATGGATACAATTGACGCAATTCGAAAGTGAAGCGATAAAAAACCTTGTAAAATTACAGGAAAATGCAATTGAAGAAGAAAAATGGGAAGAAGCAATTTCACTTGGAAGATCTTTATTAAGTATTGGAGTAACACCTGTTCATTTAAAAAGTGAAGCATTATTAATTCTTGAAGATGCAAAGAAAAAACTGTCAGATAACGATATTCTTGGCGCTTTTTTGGCGGCTATAAGATCGCACGAATTACAGCCATTGGATCAGCGTAATGCATTGCTGTTTCTTGAAAAAGCTGTTGAGGTTAGACAGCGCCGTGCCGCAGCGTTTTTTCATGAAGCCTTGCTTTTTGCAGGAGGTTACAATATCCCTGCTATTTTAGGTGAATATGCAAGAGGACAGGATCCTGTTTCCGAGATGATTAAGGGAGTTGCTACTGTCATTGTAGACATGGGATTCAGGGTAGAAAGAGGATATGGTATTCCAAACAGGGCTTTAGGTTCCGCTTTTTTTGTCGATTCATCCGGTTTATTGATAACAAATTACCATGTTATAGCCAGCGAAGTTGATCCTAAATACCGCGGTTATTCCCGTTTGTTTATTCGTATGGGAGATGCGGCAAGCCCGCGAATTCCTGCACGTGTTATCGGCTGGGACAAGACTCTGGATCTTGCAGTGATTAAAACAGAAATAGAACCTGAATATGTTTTTTCTGTTGTAGATCGCGTTATTCCCCGTGTTGGCGATACGGTGCTTGCAATCGGTTCTCCCGTAGGGCTTGAGAAAACCGTAACCTCTGGTATTGTCTCATCGCTTGGCAGGCGTTTTTTACAAATTGGAAATGTTTATCAGATTGACGCTGCTGTAAACCAGGGTAATTCCGGCGGCCCTGTAATTGACAGCGAAGGGCGGCTTGTAGGAGTTGTATTTGCCGGTATTCCGCAATTTCAGGGGTTAAACTTTGCGGTTCCCGCCGACATGCTTGCTGCGGCTCTTCCTGCAATGTTAAATGGCGGCAGAGCGCCGCGTCCATGGCTTGGTATTACGTTATGCGAAACATTTTCCGGTGCGCAGATAATTTATACGTCTCCAAACACCCCTGCTTTTAGGCATCGTATCAATGAGCGTACGATAATCAAAACAATAAACGGCGGAACAATTGCCGCCCCTCAAGGAGGGCTTATTCCGGCAATGCAAAGAGAGCTGTTTTTATGCGGGCCTGGAGAACTTGTAGCGCTGGAAACTGTTAGCGAAAACGGCGAAGTAAAGAGGCATATTTTAATGACGGCAAGACGCCCCGATCTTCCGCTATTGGAAGCTGCAAGAATTGACAGGCGTGACAGGATCGCAGCGCCTCTGTTTGGCATGTTTCTTACGCCGTTACAAAGCAATTTGTTTGTTTCAAATTTCCGGGTAGACGGGGTAGTTCGCGGCTCAATTGCCGATGAAGCCGGTATATCAGAAAATGATCCTCTTTCTATCTCGCGTCTGCGTTTATTCGAAGACGAAGGTTTTGCTGTATTGGAAATTTCTGTAAGAAAAAGGCGGATGGGTTACCTGGAAACCAGTATGCAGCTTCCTGTTTGGCTTGATTCGCCGGATACTCTCTAGGAAATAGGGAGGTTGTCCAAAGACAGGCGTTTATTTAGGTTATCCGGCTATCTGTTTGTTGCGGCATCGACTTCCTGATAAACAGTAATTTCATAAATCAAATCGCCTGTTTGTAAGTCGTAGACTCTTCTTTTAAAAGCCGATGGAACAGAGATGTTTTCCACTTTTCTTTCGCTGAATTCATCCACTACGATAATTACCCTTACTTCCAGGTACTCTGATGCAAGCCTTCTTGTATGATTTTCTGTTACGAGCCATTCAACTCTGTTTACATGGGGTGTTTGCGGCCATATATTTGCAATAAAAAAAGTCAGTGTTGCATTTTCACTTGTGTCGTTAAAATCAGCGTTAGGCGCCATGTGCCCCCTGTCAAATCCGGATCTGGTAAAATCGTTGTGATGCGGAAGAGAATAACCATGCTCGGCAAGCAGCCGGCGCAGGGTGCCGCCGTCTCTGTTTTGTGTAAACGTTACATTTGGGCGCCTTATACCTCTTGCTTCGGCACGTTCTTTTGTAAGGATATAATCAATTATATGCGGTCCCAAATTGATAACATCATAACAACCGGAATATAGAAGTTCATTGTTTTCATTATGAACATCGAACCAAAAATGCCCCTCCATGTCGCAGGCAAGTGAGGCTGCTGCAAAAAAGAAGAAGAGGAAAATTAACCATGAATTCTTAATGGGCTTCATGTAAGATACCAATAAAAGCGGAAATATCTGCCGGTATTGTCTTTGCGCTCACAGTCCTTTCCATTGCGTTGGTTAGGGATGCAGGTAAAGGTACAGAACCAATCAGCGGTTCTACAACTTCTGAAAATTTTGCCGGATGAGCAGTGCAAAGAATCCCAACCGCTCCTTCGCCAATTTTATTATCTGCCTTGAGTTTATCTACACCTTTCCAGCCGACTGCACTGTGAGGATCAAGGAAATAACCTGTATTGTTATGTATACGGACAATTGTACCGGTTGTTTCATCGTCGGTGACAGAAACCCCCAAAATTATTTTGCGCATGTCTTCCAGCGAAAAGTGTGCCGACATACGTTCAAAGTTGCTTGGTGCGCCGACATCCATTGCATTGGAAATTGTCGTCTGCGAAATACGTGCAGCATAATTGCCGGAATCAAGATAGTCAGGAACAGTTTTGTTGATATTTGTGGCCGCTATAAATTGTCTTACCGGCGCACCCATCTTCATGGCATAAAGCCCTGCTGTCAAGTTTCCAAAATTCCCGGACGGAACACAAAGGGTAACAGGCAAACTGCGGTATTCAAGAGCTGCTTTGCCTGCCGTTGCAGAATAGTAAACTGCCTGAGGTATAAGCCGGCTTATGTTGATTGAATTGGCCGATGAAAGAGCCTTTCGCTTTTGTAAGCTTTCGTCGGCAAGAGCGGCTTTAACAAGCATCTGGCAATCGTCAAAACTGCCTTCAACAGCAAGCGCTTTGATGTTGTTGCCAAGCCCTGCAATCTGCCTCTCCTGAAGCGGAGTTACCCTGCCTTTGGGATACAATACAGTGACAAAGATACCAGGCACATCAAAAAAACCATCTGCTACCGCCCCTCCAGTGTCGCCGGAAGTGGCAACCAAAATATGTAGAGGCAGGTCTTCACCGCGTCTTAGGTACGAAAACGCCCTTGCCATAAAACGGGCGCCAAAATCCTTAAATGCTGCGGTTGGCCCATGAAAAAGTTCTATAACATAGCGGTCTGCAACCGGAACAAGAGGGGCGTCAAAAGTAAAGGCAGAGGTAATAATATCAATTAATGCATTGTCTGTAATTTCGCCTTTTACAAAAGGTTTTATGGTTTCAAAGGCAATATCTAAAAATCCCATTGTTCCAAGCGAAGAAATAACCGGCGTTGGGTATTGAGGTATTTCTTCTGGAACAAAAAGCCCGCCATCCGGGGCAAGGCCTGTAAGAGCTGCTTTTGTAAAATTTGCGGTTTCATTTTTTGATCTGGTACTGTAATAGCGCATGTTATTGTAATTCTATCATAAAACAACGATTGACATAAAGAGGTTTCATGTATACCATTTATTTAAGGAGTTATAGTGGCTAAGGAAGAAGCAATAGAAGTAGAAGGAATTGTAAAAGAAGCCCTTCCAAATACCATGTTTCGTGTGGAATTGGATAATCAAAAAGGGCATCTTATTTTGGCTCACTTGTCTGGAAAAATGCGCAAGCATTATATTCGTATTGTGCCTGGCGATCGTGTCAGAGTCGCACTTTCCCCATACGATCTCAGTAGGGGCCGGATAATCTATCGCGAGCGGTAAACAGCGCACATAATATTGATTTAAGGGGTTTTTATGGCTGATGTTATTTATATTGATGTAGAGGAAGGGCTTAAAAGAGTTATGAATAATTCTGCGCTCTTTGCCAAATTGCTTGTAAAATTCAAGGATTATACTCATTTAAGCGAAATCGAAGCAGCAATGGCGGAAGGGGATATGGAAAAAGCTCTGAATTCTGCACACACTGTTAAAGGTCTTGCAGCGAATCTTTCCATGATTGAGTTGTACAAACATGTGCAGGAATTGGAAACACAAATAAAAACCGAATTGGAAGCACAAATGAAGGCCGAAACAGTAAATAAAGATACATTTAAAGATCTACTTGATGATCTACTTAAAGTAATAAAAGATATATATAATAAAACTATGCAAGAAGCTGATAAGGTGATAAAACAATATGCTTGAAAAAATTCCAACCGTATTAATTGTTGACGACGAAGAAATTAACGTCGCTATTCTGGAGGAAATCTTAAAGGAAGATTATCATATCCTGACTGCTGCAGACGGCAAAGAAGCTCTGGAAGTACTTCAGACCGCAAAGCCGCTTCCTAAAATTATTCTTTTAGATGTCATTATGCCCAAAATGACCGGGCGTGAATTGTTTGAAATATTATTAAAAGATAAAACTTTTCAGCGAATACCGGTTATTTTTATCACAGCCGAAGAAAAATCCGAATCTGAACTGCTGGATGCCGGAGCTGTTGACTTTATCAATAAGCCGCTTGAACACGATATTGTAAAGCTGCGTGTCAGAAACCAGATTGCGTTAAAAAATTACAGTGACAACCTTGAAGAAATGGTCGCGATAAAATCAGCCGAAGTCACAAAAACTCTGGACAATATTTTGCAGGGGCTTGCAAATGTCATTGAACATCGTGATCTTGAATCTGGCGAGCATGTAAAAAGAACGCAGTTATTTGTAAAAGTATTAATAGATTATCTGATAGAAACTGAATCTGTCTATGCCGAAGAATTAAAAAAACTTCAACCGGATATAATTGTAAAAGCCATGGCGCTCCATGATGTAGGTAAAATTGCAATTCCTGACAGAATTTTGTTAAAACCCGGCAAACTGGATACGGACGAATTTGAGTTAATGAAAACCCATACAACACGCGGCAAAGAGATTATTCATGAACTTGGTGATGTTAATTCATCGCTGTACCTGAAACATTGTGAAGACATCTGTTTTAGTCATCACGAACGCTGGGACGGAAATGGTTATCCAATACAATTAAAAGAAGACCAAATTCCCATAACAGCACGCCTTGCATCTTTGGCGGATGTGTATGATGCGCTTGTTTGTGCCCGTGTTTATAAAGCTGCCATGTCATATGGAGAGGCTCTTCAAATAATTGTTAATGGACGCGGTACTCAATTTGACCCCATTATGGTAGATGCTGTTGTGCAGCTAAGTGAACAACTAAGGGAAATTTCTCTTAAGTACCGGTAGCCGGGGCCGCGGCTCCGTTTCGACTCCCGCGGTTATTCAGTTTTCTTTAAGTTAATTTTCTGTGCAGAGTCTTTCTGCTTTTTAAAAAAGATTACCTGGAGGTGGCGGGAGTCGAACCCGCGTCCCAATACGCGAAATATAGACCTCTACAGATTTAGCCGATTGTTAAATTGTCGGGACGGGCTTGGCTAAACGGCGCGCGGCCTGTCCGTATTCCGGGAAATCTTGTCATATTACCTCCAGAAGCGGTAATAAAACCAGCTCTGATTGCGACGCGGAAGTTGCTCCTCAGAGCGGCGGAGCAGTTCCACGCGGTTACGCCGCGTAGGCGTAATCGTAACTGACAGTTTTATTGGCAGTTAAATTTTTGCCCAATCAGGAGATGAGCGCTCCATCTGCAATCTATACCCCGAAGACGTACCAGTCGAAACCGGTGCACCCCCTGTTATAGTTATAATATATCATAATAATTAAAAATTATCCAGTAAAAAGTCATTTTAAAATTGTCTTTTTTTACTTTTTATGATACAATGGTAGTAATATGACTCATTCGCAGGTAAAATCCGGGCACAATCGATGTTTGCAGATTCTTTCAGATGATGAAGAAATAATTGTTAGAGAAATTGAATTGTGGCTTAAAGAAAAAAAACCGCAGGATTATTCTCTGGCTCATGAAAGATTGCAGCTTCTGCGTAATTTAGGAAATGCGGTTTTTCATTATCCATCGATAAAAGACACTCAATTTGTAAGTGATACTCTTGTTAATGAACACCGGTTACCTGAGACTTTGCTCTCTTTTTCTACAGCCTCTCATTTATTAAAAACACCTTCCAAAGTTATTGCGCTTAGAAGTTTTTTGGTTGCAAAATTCCATGTATTTTCGCTGTTTTCAAAACTAACCGAAGGAAATGATGAACTGCAAAAACCGGCAAAGAACATTGCTTATTCTGTCGTATTTACTTTGATGGCCGAAAAAGTTTATTTTTCCTGTTTGGAAGATCCGCACTTTTCTGATAATACAAAATCAAAGCTTGCGGATGATTTAATTAGTCTTTGGGACAGTGGCACAGATCCCCGCAGTATCCGTCATCTTATGGCTCTTTCATCTTTGTGGAAAGCCAGAGATTCGGCTCCTCCCAGTTTTGGAACTATGGACGGTAACACCGAACTATTCAGGATTTCCATTGACATGGGCATCGATACAGAATGGGAAGATTTCCTTAAAGAAGGATCAACCAATGATGAAACCAGATGGGCGCTGGAAGAATTTCTTTTTGGCCTGTCCCATGAAGAAATCTTGCAAGTTAGAAAAAGACTGGAACGTTACGGTGTAACTGCAGTAAGTCACGATGAAGTTCGTACATATCTCGATTCTAAACCGATATATTCTGATGTCAATATAGAAGACCCAAGGGCTATTTACGATTTTTTCATCGAAAGACGTGATACTTGCAC
The DNA here is from genome assembly GCA_031281025.1 of Treponema sp. Classification (GTDB taxonomy): domain Bacteria; phylum Spirochaetota; class Spirochaetia; order Treponematales; family Breznakiellaceae; genus WQXQ01. The sequence continues at coordinate 12,837 of JAITFY010000124.1, forward strand.
CTTGCGTAAAAAGGTACGTGCTCCCGGCCCTCTGCACACACTGGAAGAAATCTATTTAAAGTACAGAATCATCCTGGAAGCCGGTTATTCGGTTTACTGATTTTCGTATTGTTGGACTTCATCAATTATATATTCAATGGGAATCCCGGCCATTTCAAACATAACTTCAGAGTCTTCGCTATCATGGTAACGGCGCTGGCAGACAACACGTTTTATTCCGCAGTTAATAATCAGCATGGCGCATATTCTGCATGGCGTCATACGGCAGTAAAGCGTTGCCCCGTCAATTGAAATGCCCCTTTTCGCAGCCTGACAAATGGCATTTTGCTCGGCATGGACAGTCCTGACACAATGGACAGTTTCTTTCCCGCTTTCATGCAGCATTTTTTTAAACTGATGCCCCACATCATCGCAATGCGGGAGCCCAGCAGGAGCGCCAACATACCCAGTTACCAAAAGCTGCTTATCCTTGGCAATTACACACCCAGACCTTCCCCTCTCGCAAGTAGCCCGTTTGGAAATAGCCTCACAAACCTCCATAAAATACTCATCCCAACTAGGTCTTTTATACTCACCCATTTCAAACTCCTATAATCAATTTAATATTGTTCATTAACTAAATCAAGGATTATCATCAACGTTTAAACAATATTTACCAATAATTACAATTACCTTAACCCGATAATTATGCACAACTATAATTTTACTTCAGAAATGTTTGCAAGAATACTGCTTGGAGGGTGTCGGGCGGTAAAAGTGCCATGAAAATGGTGCTTTTGACCGCCCGACGGGCCCCAAAGTAAACATTATTAGCAAACATTTCTGCTAAAACCTATAGTTTTGCAATAAACCCGTCGATAATGAAGAGCCGTGAAGTATCTAAACAGATTTATTTTATTATTTGTAATGGTTTGTATCTTTTCATCCGGTGCGCTTACTGCTGAGCAGTTGATCCACATAGTTGGGAGAGGAGAAACGGTTTTTTCGATTTCTCGTTTTTACAGTGTCACCGAAGCCGAACTTATGAGGGTTAATGGCATTACCGATCCTTCAAGGCTTCAGCTTGGAAGAAGACTTGTAATACCGGCAACTGCTGCTTTGGCTTTACCATCGTCTGGACTTGGTCAAACACTGGTAGATTATAGGGTAGTAAGGGGAGATACACTCTACAGTCTTGCGCGTTCACATGGGATTACCTTGCAAAATTTATTGGAAATTAACAGATTTAATTCCAGTCATTTGCTTAGGGTAGGTGATGTGATTAAAGTACCATCTGCACAGGCAACAGCACAAGCGCCCGCACCGAATACGTCAACGACACAAGGTCAGACCCCAGTTGCTTCTTCAAATGTAACCAGGGTTCTAAGCGGGATTTATGCCGAACGTTGGCCTGTGTATCCCAGGGAAATTACTTACATGACCGGTCAAATGGGCGTCATTGTAGAAGGCGAACAACTTGAAGCTGTCAGAAGTTTGACTCAGGGCAGTGTTGTTTCTGCCGGTCCCTGGAGGAAATTTGGCAGAGTGGTAATTATCGAAACTGCGGGTGGTTATCATTATATGTACGGTGGTCTGGAAACTTTATCGGTAAATGTTGGGGATAGAATTACGCCGGGGATGGAAGTAGGCAGACTGGGAATTAATTCCGTTTCGGAAAAGCCTCATTTATATTTTATGGTTTTCCGTAGCGATACACCAATAGATCCGGCTTTGGCTCCGCGAGCAGGCAATGCCGGTAGTTCAAGAACTTAACCTAAGGATAAAAAATGGAAATAGGAATAGAAAGAGAAAGAGTTGGAAAGCGTTCCAGAAAACTTGATTGTAAATCTCATAAAAGAATAAAAACACAAAAGGAAACCGATCCTTTAGCTGTATACTTTAGGCAGATTTCCAAATTCCCGCTTTTAACGCTTCAGGAAGAACAAAGTATCGGGGAAAAAATCATCAGCCTTAGAACCAAAATAAAAAAATTGGAAACCGAAAAAAAGAAGAAGAGTGATGATGACTATCAGAATGAAAAATCTGCTCTGGATGCAGCTCTTTTGCATTTTAAAAATACAATGATTAATTCCAATTTACGCCTTGTTGTTTCGATTGCCAAGACATACCAGCACCGCGGGCTTTCGCTTTTGGATTTAATTGACGAAGGAAATATCGGGCTTATCGAAGCAGTCGAACGTTTTGATTACACAAGGGGCTGCCGTTTTTCAACTTATGGAACGTGGTGGATCAGGCAGGCAATTATAAAGAGCATTGCCGACAAGGGCCGTGTTATACGCATACCTATTCACATGCTTAATACGATAAAAAAATGTTATTATACCGCTAAACAGCTCACTCAGGATTTAGGCCGTGATCCAAACGAAGAGGAATTGTCCGACTATTTAGGCGTTCCTGTTGCCAAAGTAAAGGAAATCGTTAAGCTGTCGCAGGAAACCACAAGCCTTGATACCATTGTAGATGACGGAAATCTTACACGTCTTGCTGATCTGATCAAAGATGACAGCATGGCAGAACCTTTTGAAATTGTTTTTTCTATGACGCTTCAGGAAACCATGAGCGGAATTCTTTCGCAGTTATCTGAAAGAGAAATGAAAATAATACAGCTCAGGTTTGGTTTAACCGGAGAAAACCCCCTTACTTTGGAAGAGACAGGAAAGTATCTGGGGATTACCCGCGAACGTGTCCGTCAGATTCAGGAAAAAGCCATCTGGAAATTACGTTCGTTACACGAACTGCGTGAATTAAAAGAAAACACTTAAGCCGGAGCTACGACAACGTCATAATTGGCGCCGTTCACTTTCACAGAATAGCGTGCCTGTCCTTGTAAGGCTTCAGGTTCGTCATCTGTTTTATTGTCTTCGGAAGAACGATTTTTAAAGAATTCCAGTGCTATTTCCGGAAACATAACGTAGACAAGAACATCTTCCGGTGAAACTGTATGTATTCCAAGCAGGTTTTCCAGTTCTTCTTCGTATCTATCAAATTCGCTTGAAACTAACGCGGGAGTATCATCAGATTGTTCATTGTTTTCTGTATCAGTTATATCTGTATCAGTAAAGTTTTCATCTGTGTTTTTTAATTTTGTGTACACTTCACGGAAACTCCCGGCAATTTCCAGTAATTGATCAATGTTAAAGCTGGTGTTATATTCTGTGTTTTTTAGAATATCTTGCATTCTAAGAAAAAGTTTGCTTAATTCAACTTTTGGCATTTTATACTCCTACTTTAATTTCTTGCGCATCTTCCTGCGTTTGTTTCGTTCTTTTGCTGCATCTTCTTTGTTTATATGCAATCTCGTGTGTTCATCGGCATAAATACGGATTGGCTTTCTGTCAGGCAGACGGGAAGCGATTAAAAGCCAGACAATACCAAATGCGATCATCCATAGGCAAAGGATTTGCCCTGTTGTAAAACTGAGAATCGGGTTATTGCCAATTACAATGCGGAAGCCAAGGTCAACATCCGGTTCGCGGAAATATTCGATAATGAAACGTATAAAGCCATAACCCAGAAAGTAAAGACCTACTAAAAAACCTTTGAAGGGTTTTCTGTTTCTGAAAAACCAGATGAGCAGCCATAAAACGATTCCTTCGAATAACGCTTGGTACAATTGGGAAGGGTGGCGGGGTAGACCGTCACCTGAAGCCGGGAAGATCATTCCCCACGGGACTGTAGTTACTCTTCCGTAAAGTTCACCGTTTATAAAGTTTCCTAAACGCCCAAATGTAAAACCCAGCGGAATTGCCGCTGCAAACATATCGCCGATTTCGCGGAAACTGACTTTTTTTGCTTTAGCGTAGATTATTACAGCGAGTAAACCCCCAAAAGCGCCGCCATGGTAGCTCATTCCCTGCAAGCCAGTGAACTGACCATTTCTAAACGGCCAGAAAATAAGCCAGGGTTCTCTTGCGTAAATGCCGGTTGAATCGTAAATGAGGGTAGAAAAAAGTCTTGCGCCAAGCAGTAGTCCTAAAATTCCCCAAAAAAACAAACTGGTAAGATTATCGCTTGTCATGGGGAAGTTTCTCTCTTTTACTTGCTTGCGATACAATAAAAAAGCTGTGGCAAATGCAAAGATGTACATAAGCCCGTACCACCGCAGTGGAAGCCCCGGGATTATTTCCGGCTTAAGCCACGAAGGAAAATTAATTGATAAAAATGGCATGATTATTAACTCCCTATACCTTAAAACCCTGCTGGAAGGCACGGGTTAATTTTAATTTGATAAAGTTATTTTCTTTTTTTAGTTTGGAAATTTCAAACTGTTGGGATTTTACGGTTTCGATTAAATCGCCATGGGTCATTGCACCTGAATGAAGCAAATCTTCAACGTATTCCAATTTACTGTCAAAGTCAATTTCTGCTTCCAGTTCGGCTTCCTGGAAACTATCATCGATTTGTTTGTCATCGGGGGTGTATTCGTCTTCGGGGCTTTGTAAAATTTTATCTGCAATACGATAAATTGCCTGTGATAAAATTGCACCTGGCTTGTAAAGAATAATCGGTATTCTTGATGAAAGAGCGGTATCCTGAATTACATCGCGGTAGATTATCCCCATGTGTTCGATTTTTAGATCAAGGTATTCTTCGCACGAACGGCGTATTTTCATTGCGACATCCGCATTTTTGGGTTCGTCGACAAGGTTCATGATAAGGCGCGGGCTTAACTCTTTTAAACGATTTGTAAAATTTATATATGAATTAATGTCGAGTTCCTTTAACTCAGGCAAGATTTGTGGAATATAAAGTTTTGAATGGCCTGCTCCGTCTTTACGGATTTTTTCCAGATGGGCACGCGCTGGAGAACCTTTGTTGCAGGAATTAAACATAAGGCGAAAGACAGCATTTTTTAGAAACACATACGCATTTAACACAGCGGTTACTGCCGGAGCGGATACAATAATGCCTTGATTTGAAAGCAAAAAGAAATCCAGAATAGATTGATGTGTGCCCGCACCTAAATCAAGAATGAGAATATCAGTTTCATCTTTTAATGCAAGTAGTTTTCTTACAAGAGCTTTGCGCTGAAAAGCATTTAAGTTTGCAGTACCCGGTATTTCGTTGTCGCCTGGAATAAATCTAAGTCCGCGTATACTGGTTTCTGCAATAACATCATTAAAATTTGATTTAGTATTATTAAGATATGTTCCGATACCCATCTTGGGCGAATGATGTCCCAGCACCAGATGCAGGTTCGATGCTCCAAGGTCAAGGTCTGCAAGTACAACTCGTTTTCCTGCCTGAGCAAAAGCAACAGCCAGATTCGCAGAAACAAGCGATTTTCCTACGCCGCCTTTTCCGCTTGCAATTGGAATGATACGCATTATTTTTCCTCCGTTTCAGGTTCTACTAACTCATTTACATCTTTTTTAATCATAAAAATGGTTATTATTGCAATTAAATCCAGAAATACCAATCTCATTTCTCCAACAAAACCGAATGTTTCGCTTATACCGCTTACATTCATGCGTGAAAAAAGGGAAATCGTAAGTAGAACAAATACCCCTACGCTTTTTCCTGCAATAAAAAGAGGAATATATTCCTTATACCGGACAGCATCAATGCACAAAAACAAAGCCATCAACGGGAATAATACCCCTTGTGTTGCAAAAATCATCTTGACGAAGTACGATCCATCATCTGCCCTTGTTATTAAAATCGTGCCCAGTAATAAAACCCTCAAGACTTCGTATACCAACAGTCCGTATTTTGGGAGGGAATTTAACCTCATGTATTGAAAATATAGGATAAATTGATAATAAACAAGTGGTTGGCACTACAGAAATGTATGTTTACATTTCTGCGTTTACAGCTTGCATTCTGGAAATTAATCTCAAAATATGCTAGAATAATAGTAGAAACAGTTAGAGGAGCCTCGTATGAAATTAAAATATGTTTATATTCTCGTTATTTTATTGATTTTGGCAGTAGGATGTACAAAGCCGCCAGAGGAAGAAATGAAAAATGCAAGGGAAGCGGTTTTTATTGCAGAAAATGACCCTGACGCTGCTTTGTATGCAAGAAGTTTGTTGGCGCGGGCAAGAGAATCGCTTTCGGCTATGGAAGTCGAAGCTGGCAACAAGCGTTATGATGCAGTAAAGGCACATGCCGCCGATGCAATTTCTGCAGCCGAAAGAGCAAGGCTCGAGGGCAGTGTTGGTGCCGCCAGAGCCAGAGAGGAGGCAGCTTCTCTTGTGTCTGGTTTAAGATCAGAAATCGAAGAAGCATTGCGAAACGTCAATGGAGCAATGTACTCCCAATTATCACTTGATTTTGACGATTTGTATGGGGATATTCGCAATGTCAATGATGCTGCAGACAGGGCGGAATCCAGCCGGTTAGATGGCAGATATCAGGATGCTATCGATATTGCAAGGGATATACGTGTTGGGCTTTCCGATATTAACGGCAGGGTTGCAAGTGCGGCAACTACTGCAAAGAAATAGTTGAGTAAAAAGTGAAAAGCAAAACAAAAAATATCAGGCAAAATATTGTTTCAGTGCTTGTAGAAAACAGAGCGGGTACATTAAGCAGGGTATCTGGTCTTTTTAGCCGTCGAGGTTTTAACATTGACAGTTTGACGGTGGGCGAAACAGAAGATTCTTTAATCTCCAGAATGACAATTGCCGTAACCGGCGATGAACGTGTGTTGGAGCAGATTATCAAGCAGCTGGAAAAACTTGTTGATGTAATTGCAGTACGCGGACTGGACAGCGGCGCTTGTCTTCGCCGCGAAATCATGCTGGTTAAAATCAGCGCAGGCGAAAAAAACCGTCAGGCTGTTCTGGAAATTGCCGCAATTTTCCGTGCTCGTATTGTCGATGTATCGCAAACCACAATCACGGTAGAAGTGACAGGCAATATAGAAAAACTTAACGGTTTATTGCTGCTTTTGCGTCCATACGGAATTCTTGAACTTGCACGAACAGGGCTTGTGGCTTTGGAGCGGGGAGCAAGTGTATTGTCAGCGCTGACATGTTCAAAAGAAATGGTTTAGATGATAAGAGAAAAACTTGACATTGAGATTCTCGATACTACTCTACGTGATGGAGCGCAGGGAAAAGGTATAACTTTTTCTTTAAGCGATAAAATTGCTGTGACAGAAACATTGGACGAGCTCGGTGTAACCTGGATTGAAGCGGGGAATCCCGGAAGTAATCCAAAAGACCTGGAGTATTTTCGCCTTGTTTCTTCCATGAAACTAAAGAATTCCAGAATTTGCGCTTTTGGTTCTACCCGTAAAAAAGATGTTAAAGCTTCCAGTGACAGCCAGCTCTGTTCGCTTCTTGATGCCCAAACAGAAGGGGTTGTTGTTTTTGGTAAAAGCTGGGATTTACATGTAAACGAAGTTCTTCAGGTTCCGCCGCAGGAAAACCTGGCAATGATAACCGACACAATTGCCTTTTTAAAAAGCGAAGGCCGTATTGTAATTTACGATGCAGAGCATTTTTTTGACGGCTGGAGTGCCAGCCCTTCTTTTGCCCTTTGCACGATTCAAGCTGCTGTTGATGCAGGGGCGGACTATATTGTGTTATGTGACACCAATGGCGGTGTTTTTCCTTCGGTGGTTTCTGCCGCAGCTTTGGAAGTTATAAAGGCATTTCCAAATTCCCGTATTGGCATACATGCTCATAACGATTCCGGTTTTGCGCTTGCAAATTCCATAGCTGCTGTGCAGGTTGGCTGCATTCATGTGCAGGGTACGCTCGCCGGTTTTGGCGAACGCTGCGGCAATACAGCGCTTGCATCTCTTATTCCTTCGCTGGAACTTAAAATGTCTTTGCGGTGTCTGCCGCAGGGCAATCTTGTTCGCATTGGGGAATTTACAAGAAGAATCGCAGAAATTGCAAACGTAATAATAAGCGATGATATGCCGTATGTTGGGACACACGCTTTTTCACACAAAGCAGGAATGCATGCCGATGCCATTTTAAAAACGAGCCGTTCCTTTGAACATATTGATCCCGCATTGGTTGGCAACGATCGTCATTTCCTGATGAGTGAGGTAGGAGGGCGTTCTGCCATCGTAGAACGTGTGAAAAAGATAGCGTTTAACCTTGAGCCGCCTGTTCACAAGGATCATCCGGTAATCATTTCGTTAGCCCAAAAACTTAAAAAACTCGAAGCCCAGGGGTGGGCATACGAAGGAGCCGATGCAAGTTTTGAAATCTTAATCCGGCGTGAATTGGGATTTTATTCGCCGCTGTTCAGTATCCAGGCATATCGTGTAATGAACGAGCATCCAACCGGCCAAACAATCGCGTGCTGTCATGCCTGGGTAAAAGTCCTTGTGGGCGATACAACAGAAGTTGCAGCCGCAGAAGGCGTTGGCCCTGTCGGCGCTCTTGACAGCGCCCTGCGCCGCGCTCTTACTCGTTTTTTTCCGGGATTGTCAAAAGTAAGGCTGGAAGACTACAAAGTCAGGGTGATTAACGGAAAGGATGCAACTTCGGCACGAGTGCGTGTTTTAATCGAATCCACCGACGGCATACGCAGTTGGAATACTGTCGGAGTAAGCGCGGACATAATAGACGCAAGCCGCGCAGCCCTTGTGGATTCCATTGAATACAGTTTGATCAATGAGCAATGAGCAAAGAATAAGGATAGAGAATTTAAATGAATATAATTGATAGATATAATGATTGCGAATTTGCCGGGTTTTATCATATAACTTCGCCGTGTGATATTCTTCTTGTTAGGGAAATGACCGGGGGGATATATCATGGAGAGCGGGGCAGGTTGTATTCGCCTTGCGGGGAATGTATGGGGAAGGGCTGCCAGGAAGCTTTTGATACCGAGAAGTATTCGTGGGTGCAAATTGAACGTATTTTAAGAGTTGCCTATGAATGTGCAGATATCAGGCAAAAAAAACTTTGCATTGTGGATAAAGCCGATGTACTTGAGTCATCACGGTTGTGGCGGGAAGTTGTTTCAGAAATATCTGTGCATTTTCCGCAAGTAGAAACTGACATTTTAAATATCGAAAAAGCAGCCGCAAAGATCATTGCTGATCCCAAACAATTTGATGTGATTGTAACATCAAATATGTTTGGAGAGATTCTTGGCGGTATTCTGTCTGCGTTAGCAACGAAAGCGGCGCTTGCAACGTTAGCCGCACCTGCTGGTATTCAGTATTCTTTAAATATTGTAAATTAAAAAACATGATGTATAGCGGCGCTCGAATACTGGTAGAATCCCTGATCGAAAACGGCGTGGATACGATTTTTGGCTATCCGGGCGGAGCAGTTTTAAAAATATATGACGAACTGTACAATTTTAAAGATCGCCTTCGCCATATTCTTGTAAGCCATGAACAACATGCCGCTCATGCTGCTGATGGATATGCGCGTTCTACCGGTAAAGCTGGAGTGTGTATTGCAACTTCCGGCCCCGGCGCAACCAATCTTGTTACAGGCATTGCTACAGCTTTTGTTGACTCTGTTCCCATTGTTGTGATCACAGGTAACGTTAGTATTTCCCTGCTTGGCAAGGACAGTTTTCAGGAAGTAGACATTGCCGGTATTACGATGCCCATTGTAAAACACAACTGGATTGTGGAAAAAACAAGCGAGCTGTCCCATATTATCAAGGAAGCTTTTGTCGTTTCTCTTTCTGGCAGACCAGGACCTGTTTTGATTGATATTCCAAAAGACGTAATCGAAGCTGTTTGTGAATACGAAAGTCCGCGAGTCGAAGAACAAGGCAAAAGTTCATCTTTAAACGATCGCTCAAAACGCCTTATCAAAAAAACTACTCGTATTACTTTCAACGAGGACGATATCGAAAAAGCCGCTTTGTTGATCAATGAATCAAGCCGGCCCATGGTTTATGCAGGCGGCGGCGTGATCAATTCAGGTGCAAACGAACAAGTTAAAAAGCTGGCGGAACTTTTAAACGCGCCTGTAGCATTGTCGCTTATGGGTATGGGTTCTTTCCCCTTTGATCATCCGTTGTGTACTGGTCTTGTCGGAATGTATGGTACAATTGCTTCCAACAAGGTAATTCAAAAATCAGATATAATAATTTCGGTTGGAGCGCGTTTTTCTGATCGTGTTTTAAACAGCATTAGCGCAAAAGCAAAAATAATACACATTGACATTGATCCAGAGGAAATAAAAAAAAATATTTATACCAATGCATTTATAATTGGCGATTTAAAAACCGTTCTGGAAAGGCTTTTATTAAAAGTGGAAGCGAAACCTTTATCAGAATGGAATAACGAAGTTGACAAATTAAA
>JAITFY010000021.1 GCA_031281025.1 Treponema sp.
CCTACTTCGATTTGCGGAACTCCGCGCGGTGCGGGAGGAATGCCTACAAGATCAAAGCGGCCAAGCGCGCGGTTTTGAGTTGCCATTTCGCGTTCGCCCTGCAAAACGTGAATGGACACAGCAGTTTGGCCGTCTGCGGCAGTGGAAAAAATCTGGCTTTTGCGGGTTGGGATGGTTGTATTACGCGTAATAAGTTTTGTCATAACGCCGCCAAGCGTTTCGATGCCAAGCGAAAGGGGAGTAACGTCCAGCAATAGTACGTCCTTGACATCGCCGCCAAGAATTCCGCCCTGAATTGCCGCTCCTGAGGCAACCGCTTCGTCGGGGTTAACTCCCTTGTTGGGTTCTTTTTTGAACAGATCTTTGACAATCTGCTGCACAGCCGGAATACGGGTAGAGCCGCCAACAAGGATAACCTCGTCAATTTGATCGGGGTTAAGGCCGGCGTCTGCAAGGGCTTTTTTACAGGGTTCTTTGGAGCGTTCCAAAAGGTCATCTACCATTTGCTCGAATTTTGCCCGCGTCAGGGATTTTTGAAGATGTTTTGGGCCATTCTGATCTGCGGTGATAAACGGCAGATTGATTTCTGTACTCTGCATTGCAGACAATTCGATTTTTGCCTTTTCCGCAGCTTCACGCAGACGCTGGAGAGCCATGTTATCTTTACCCAGATCGATGCCTGTGTCTTTTTTGAATTCCGCAATGAGCCACTCCATAACACGATGATCCAGATCATCGCCGCCAAGGTGAGTGTCGCCGTTTGTCGCTTTTACTTCGAAAACACCATCGCCCAGTTCCAGGATCGAAACGTCGAATGTTCCGCCGCCAAGATCGTAAACAGCAATCGTTTTATCTTTTTTTGAGTCTTTGTTAAAACCAAAAGCCAGGGAAGCGGCAGTCGGCTCGTTGATGATTCGTTTTACATCAAGGCCTGCGATTTTGCCCGCATCCTTTGTTGCCTGACGCTGGGCATCGTTAAAATATGCCGGTACTGTTATTACAGCTTCGGTAACTGATTCGCCCAGATAGTCTTCGGCGGTCTTTTTCATTTTTTGCAGGATAAAAGCGGAAATTTCCTGCGGAGAATAGTTTTTTCCTTCTATTTCCACACGTACATCGCTGCCCTGCTCTGTTACACGGTATGGAACCATTTTCATTTCGTTGGAAACTTCCGAATAGCGCCGTCCCATAAAACGTTTGATCGAGAAAACTGTATTTTCCGGATTGGTGATCATCTGGTTTTTGGCAGGCGCTCCGACAATTCTTTCGCCCTTGTTGGTAAAACCAACTATGGACGGAGTAGTACGTCCGCCCTCCGAACTTTGAATTACGATGGGCTCTCCGCCTTCCAGGACGGACACACATGAATTCGTTGTTCCTAAATCAATACCAATAATTTTTCCCATTTTTATATCTCCTTAAATTATATTAATCAATTAGCCTCAGGCATTAGTACTTTTACTTTTGCCGCCCTTATCACTCGTTCTTTTAAAAAGTAACCCTTTTGAAAATCTTCCTGCACTGTGGCTTCGCTTACATCAGAAGATTTATCCATCATTAGTGCTTCATGCAGATTTGGGTCAAAAACCTCTCCCGCAGAATTAAAACGTTTAAGCCCCCACTTAGCTTCAAGTTGGCTGATTAAACGTTTTTCGATCATTTTGATGCCTTCCAAAAAACCAGGGTAATCGACAGTGCTTGTTTGCAGGCCATTCTCGCCAGCCTGGATTGCACGTTCAAAATCGTCGATTATCGGGATAATGTCCAAAAGCAAACTTTGATTGGCATATTCTATTGAGCTTTGTTTTTCCTGGTTCATCCGTTTGCGAAAGTTTTCAAATTCTGCGGCTTTTCGAAGCATTTGATCACGGGTTTCCGCCAACTGGGCTTCCAGCTCGGTGATTTTTTCCTCTGGGGTTAGTGGTACGGCTTCTATTTTGGCTGCTTCCTGAGAGCCCCGATCACAGGTATCTCCTTGGGTTTGACCTTCCAGAGGTTTTTCCGCGATATTTTCCTCAACCTGAGCATCAATATCAGGTTGTATTTGAGTTTCTTTTTTTGACATTACAACGTATTCCCAATATATACTTTAAAACCTAAGTATGGGAAAAACCCCACCTAATATAGAAAATACAAAAAATTCGCATTATGGTCAAGGAAATTTAACAGGAATTTGAATAAAATTACTACAAAAAATCGGCTGTTTACAGCTTAAATATCTATTGATCAAAAAACAATAAAAAGATATAAGTAATCAAATATATTTTTAGGAGATGTTTTATGAAAAAAATTTTGGTTTTAGTTTTTTGTATTTACGCCCTGACAGGATGTAAATCCACACCGCCTGTGAATCCAAACACCGGCCCGGAAGTAACCGTTGTAATTCCTGAATTGTTCAGTCCCGATCCAGATATTGCTAATGACTCTTTAACAATATCCATCGATGTTAATCATCCTGCACGAATAAAGGATTGGAACATTCAGATTCAACGCCGTTTCGGCGGACAAGCTGCACAGCAGCGCCAGGCCGCAGAGGGAGCCGAGCCGCGCCAGAGCACAGAAGGCGGGGAACAACGCCAACGCGGTCAGAGAGGACCTTTCTTTGAAGCAAGCGGTACTGGAAGACCGCCTGCGGAATGGAAATGGAACGGAATAAGCAGTTCCCGCGCTGGGGAAATGGTTCAGTCTGCTACAGATTATAATTTTGTTTTATCTGTAACCGACGTTTTTGATAATAACACAGTTTTTGAAGGAATTATCAGCGTTGGTATTCTTGTAAGGCGTGAAGGTGATATTTACAGGATGATAGTTCCGTCAATTCAATTTCTTGCAGAATCTAGTGACTTAACCCAGGTAAGCGAAGAAGACCGAAGAGCAAACTCAAGGGTTTTAAGATTGATAGCCAATGCGCTTGGCAGATTCCCTGATTACCGGATAACAGTAGAAGGCCATGCAAATCCGACAGCCGCTGCAGGTTCAACCGCCCGTAATAATTCCGAAGCCCGTCTTACAACCTTAAGCGAAGCCCGTGCAAGAGCAGTGGTAAATTTCCTTGTAGAAAATCATAACCTTGCCAGCAATAGGTTTGGAGTTGTAGGAATTGGAACAAAACGAACGGTAACAGAAGAATTCGATGACGATGAAGAAAACTGGAAAAACCGTCGTGTAGAGTTTATTCTCCAGAGATAATACTTCATAACAACAGGCTGAATTTCCCTCAGAGGAAATTCAGCCCTTTACCATCCTCAAAAAAATCTATACAATAACAAAATGAGCACAGAAAACAATTACTCAGCGCAAAATATAACTGTTTTAAAAGGTCTGGAAGCTGTCCGCAAGCGCCCCGGTATGTACATCGGGACAACTGGCATTGACGGCCTTCATCACCTTGTTTTTGAAGTTGTTGATAACTCTGTTGACGAAGCCATGCAGGGTTTTTGTACCGATATTCTGGTAATTTTAGAGGGCAATGATATTGTGCGGGTGGAAGACAACGGACGCGGCATTCCGGTGGACATCCACCCAACAGAAAATGTCAGCGCTCTTGAATTGGTAATGACGCGTCTGCACGCTGGCGGTAAGTTTGACAAAAAATCGTACAAGGTTTCCGGCGGTTTGCATGGTGTGGGCGTTGCTGTTGTGAACGCATTGTCGGAGTGGTGCGAGGCTTTTGTCCACTTTGACGGCAAGGTTTTTACCCAGCGTTATAAGGCCGGCATTTCTCAGGGGCCGGCAAAGGAAATAACGTCAACTGGATTGCCGTATTCGTATGCTCCAGACCGTCGCGGTACGGTTATCCGCTGGAAAGCCGATACCTCGGTATTTGAAACTACCACCCACAATTATGATGCGCTTTCCAACCGCTTGCGCGAATTGGCATTCCTTAACAAAGGGCTAAAAATCGTAATCCGCGATGAAAGGCTCACGAAACCAAAGGAACACGAATTTAAGTTTGACGGCGGCGTAAAAAGTTTTGTTGAATACCTGAACGAAAACAAAAACGTACTGCACAAAGAACCGGTATACATCGAAGGCTCCCGCGACGACGGCATGGAAGGTCAGGTTGAGATAGAAGTCGCAATTCAATACAACGATGGCTACAACGAAATAATGTATACCTTTGTGAACGACATCAACACCCGCGAAGGCGGCACCCACCTTGTTGGTTTTAAGTCCGCGCTTACCCGCACCTTAAACGAATTCCTTAAAAAATCCAAACATTCCAAAAAAATAGACGAAACTCTCTCCGGCGACGATGTACGCGAAGGGCTTACTGCAGTACTTTCGGTGAAGGTTCCAAACCCGCAATTCGAAGGCCAGACAAAAGGGAAGCTTGGCAACTCCGAAGTTAAGGGTATCGTTGAGTCTTTTGTAAATGAGCAGCTGGAATTGTACTTTGATAAACACCCGGATGTTATCAATAACATCCTGGAAAAATCCGTATTGGCAGCAAAGGCACGCATTGCAGCGCGCCAGGCGCGGGATGCAACCCGCCGCAAGAACGCAATGGACAGCGCAGGCCTGCCCGGCAAGCTCGCCGACTGCTCAGAAAAAGACCCTGCTAAATGCGAGCTGTTCATCGTAGAGGGTGACTCGGCAGGGGGATCCGCCAAAGGCGGCCGCGACCGCCGCTACCAGGCAATACTGCCGCTTTGGGGAAAGATGCTCAACGTGGAAAAGCAGCGTATCGAAAAGGTAATTACCAACGAGAAATTGCAGCCCATCATCGCTAGCATCGGCGCAGGCTGCGGCAACACCTTTGATGTTTCCAAAATACGCTACCACAAGGTCATCATCATGGCCGATGCCGATGTTGACGGTTCGCACATCCGCACATTGCTTCTTACGTTTTTTTATCGCTATATGACTCCGCTTATCGAAAAAGGCCATGTATACATAGCTATGCCTCCGCTTTACAAAGTGAGTTACGATAAAAAGTCATTTTACGCTTATGACGATGTGGAAAAAGACCGCATCCTTTTGGAATCCGGCAAAAACCCGGAAAAAGTATCCGTCCAGCGTTACAAGGGATTGGGTGAAATGAACCCCGACCAATTATGCGATACAACGATGGACATGAACAAGCGCAACATTATTCAGGTACACCTTGACGATACCGTAGAAGCGGAACGTATCTTTACCACACTCATGGGTGAAGTTGTCCAGCCAAGAAGGGCTTTTATAGAAGAAAACGCACTTTTAGTGTCAAACCTGGATGTGTAATTTATTATTAAAATCTTTGAATTTTGTATTATATACACTTGACAAAAAAAATATTTAGTGATACTGTAATAGTATCCTGTTAGGATGAATAATTTATTTTTTTGGAGGATAATTATGGTGGGTCTGATTTTAGGTATCTTAGCCATAGCATTACCCTGGTTTGTCTTGAATCTACCGATTCTGGTGGTCATTGCTATTCTTTGTGGTGCTCTTGGAATTTTCCTGAGTTTCAAAGACATGCAGAAGCTCAAAGCAGCAAATCAGCCGAGTACAAAGCCGCTTATTGGCTTGATTCTCAGCATTGCTGGTTTGGTTATCGCACTTCCATTGCTCTGGTGCTGCTTCCGCCCGATTTGCAGCATGGCTTGCGATCTGGGACTCGGAATGGGCTGGATGTTCGGTGGTGGCGTTAACTTAGGCGGGTTTTTCTAAGATTTAACACAATGAGTCTGGGAACCTCTAATAGCTTTGCCTTTTAGAGGTTTCTAACTCATAAAAAGTTCATAAAAAAAATAAATATGTATCCTAGTTTTGATCTTTTCCTAAGGACAATACATCTATATCAAATAATGACTCTATTTGGAATTCTCTTTTCTGGTGCTTATGTGTATGTTAGCTGTAAAAAGTTAGGATATAATGAAGTAAATGGCCTTATTCTTGTATCGCTCGGTTTTGTTGGAGTGATAATAGGCGGCCCAATTCTCTACGCCCTTGTTAATCTTGGAAATGCAATTGGAGAAATAAGGAATATCCCTCCTATAGGCACATTCAGAACAATTATTATATCTCTTCAAATAATTTTTAGCGGAAATATTTTTTACGGCGGACTTTTGGGCGGTTTAATTGCAATATTAATCGTAATTCGTATAAAGCCGCATTTTAAACCCCTTATTGATGTTGTCGTACCAGGAATCCCGTTGTTCCACTTCTGGGGCAGGATAGGGTGCTTTATGTCAGGCTGCTGCTATGGTGTTGAATCACCAGTAGGTTTTACCATGCGTCTTTCGGAAGTGCCGGGTGCCAATGACATCAGCCGTTTTCCCGTTCAGCTTTTAGAGTCGCTGTTTAACATTAGTTTATTTATCGTACTGCATTATATCCGCAAGAAAAATATATTCCAGAATAAAATGGTATTTGTTTACCTATTGTGTTATTCAGTAGGCAGATTTTGTTTGGAATTCTTAAGGGGAGATGTCCACAGAGGGTTTTTCCTTACAATGTCAACTTCTCAAAATATAAGTATCTTATTGTTTGTCTTTTCCATTCTTATGCTTAAGTTTTATTCTCCAAAAGTTAATGCATTAAATAACGAAAACGAATAAACGAAGTTTCTAAAAACTCAAAATAATTACTTGAATTTTATATCTCCTTCCTATATACTGACAATATGAAATTCAATCCACCAAACATGGGCAAATTAAACCCAAAAAAGCTAGTTTTAATTGTTGTGGGAATACTGGTTGTTATTTTGTTAGCCACCAGTGTTTTTATCGTAGATCAAACCGAACAGGCAGTAATGACCCGCTTTGGCAGATTTACCGGCATAAAGGATCCAGGCCTTCATTTTAAGCTGCCATTTGGTATCGATCGTAATTATACGGTGAATGTCAGAACCGTACAAACCGAAGAGTTTGGCTTTCGTACCATGAGGGGCGGTAATTTCCCAACCTATACCAGCCAGACAGCAGAATCAATCATGCTCACCGGAGACCTTAACATCATCGATGTTGAATGGATTATACAATACCGTGTTATCGATCCACAAGCATGGGTTTTTAATGTGCAGGAACGCAGAGAAACGATTCGTGATGTTTCACGTTCTGTGATTAACATGCTTGTAGGCGACCGTGCAATTATGGACATCATGGGAAGAGAACGCAGCGCCATCGAAAACGAAGCATTGGTTCTAAAGAATGAAACATTTAACAATTACAACCTGGGTATCAATGTTATTGCTGTAAGACTTCAGAATGTTACCCCTCCAGCCGGCGTTCAGCAGGCATTTGAAGATGTTAACAGGGCAATCCAGGACAGGGAACGGCTGATCAACGAAGGGCAGCAATCATACAACGAAGAAATTCCAAGAGCCAGAGGTGAAGCACTGCAGATGATCCAGGTAGCGCAAGGATATGCCACAGAACGGGTAAACAGGGCAAGAGGCGATGTCGCCCGTTTTAATTCCGTGTACGATGAATACCGCCGCGCCCCAGAAGTAACCAGACAGAGATTGTATTACGAAATGATCGAAGAAGTTTTCAAAGACGAAGATGGCATGGTAGTTATTGATCGTAACCTGCAAAATTTTCTGCCTTTGTTGAACATAGGAGGAAGATAATGAAAAAAACAGTTACAACCCTTGTTGTTATAGGCGTAATTTTTATTGCATTTATAATAGCCGGCCCCGTATATATAATAAATGAAGGTGAACAGGCAGTTATTGTACAGTTAGGACGAATAACCAATGTTGTTACAGAAGCCGGTCTTAAATTTAAAGTTCCTTTTATTGATGAAGTTATTCGTTATCCTAAAAAGATCATGGCATGGGATGGCGAAGCCAGAATTGTACCAACAGCAGAAAGACAATTCATCTTTGTGGATGTTGTAGCCCGCTGGCGCATTTCTGATCCCAAAATTTTCTATGAATCCATAAATACGGTAGAGGCAGCTTATTCTAAACTTGCCGAAATTATCGACTCCGCAGTAAGGACTGTAGTTGCCGAAAATCTTCTGATAGAATCGGTGCGGAACTCCGATATAATTTTGGATCGTTCTCCAGATGCTGATGAAATTGAATTGGTAGAAGGCATGGAGGAAGACATTGCAACACAGCCTGCTTCGGCTCATAGGCCTATCGAATATGGCCGCCGCAAGCTTGCGGAATTTATTCTTGCTCGTTCATCTGCAAATATGGAACAGGAATTTGGCATTGAACTTATTGATGTTGTTACAAGACAAATCAGTTATTCTCCGGAGCTTACTCCAAGTGTTTTTGCCCGTATGATTCGTGAACGTAATCAGCTTGCCATGCGTTATCGTTCAGACGGAGAAGGCAGAAAAGCTGAATGGCTGGGAAGAATGGACAACGACAGGCGTTCGATACTTTCTGCCGCTTACGAACAAGCCGAAACAATTCGGGGAAGGGCGGATGCCGAAGCAGCAAGAATTTACGCAGATGCCTATAACCCAACTGACAGAAGAAATTTCTATAATTTCTGGAGAGCAATAGAGTCGTATCGCCAAACCATGCCAAACTTTGAAAAGTTCCTTACAACCGATATGGACTATTTCCGTTTCCTCCATTCTCACACTCCCAGGTAATTAATTGCGGATAACGATGCAGCAGTGCCCGGATCAAGCAGGTTTTAATATCTGTTTTGATACCGGGCTGGATCAACGTTCTTTTGCCCGTACAAAAATGACTCAATGTTTAACCGAGCAGGGTTATATTGTCTCTCCAGATGGAACTCACGAAGTATGGAAACCAGCGGGTGTAAGCGAAATAGACGGCTTCATGAGAGTTTGGGGGCCGTTGTTTCCCGCAAAAAGACTCGATCTTCTTGTTAATGATCTTGAGCAGCAAACCGCTTTGCAGGCGGTAGTTTCGTGGATCAAAGCAAAAATGTTCCTTGGGGATGTACACTCAACTCTTAACCCGGGCGCTGCATTTATTCACGATGACAAAGTTTTTTTTGCTCCCGACCAATTATCAAACCGGTGTCTCTATTACGAAGAAAACCAAGACGATCGTTTTAATTCCCCCGACCTTACCGGCATGGATGCCGTTGCATTTTGCGCCGGTGTAATGCTCTATCAAATACTGACAAAAACACATCCTTATCCATCCAAAGATATTTATCAGGATATGAGAGAAGGTATTTTCCTGCCCATACATCTGGCATCCCCTGATTTGAATAACAAATTGTCCGAACTTATTCAGTCTGCTCTTTTCCTTGCAATCCAGAAAAAACAAAAGTCCAACATGCCGCAATCAAATAACGAAAAAAAAAGCGGATTAAATATTCTTACCGGAATATTGGAATTATTGCAGGAATTTTCTGTTGATACAAAAGCCCTGTATATCCCAATTGATGCAGAAAAAAAAGCGCAAATCGAAAAAGATAAAAAAGCTTATTTGTTTAAACAAAATTCCATCACAAGTACAAGGCGTTATTTTATACGCAATAAAAATGCAATAATTGGATTTTCGGCAGGTTTTCTTTTATTGTTGATAATAGTTTTGAGTATGTTAAGAAGCGTGTCTATGCGCCCCACAACAGAAGGAATGGCGCCGGACACTGTTGTTTTTGCTTATTATGATGCATTCAGTAATATAGATCATATGTTTATGGAAGCATGTATAAACGGAGCTATCAAAAGCGATGTAAAAGCTGCGGCAACCATGTTTGCAATTACCAAAGTTAGACAAGCTTATGAATATGTTTCCCATTCATTTCTTACTCCAGCAAGCGTATGGCTGGAACAGGGCGGTGAATTACCGGCTCCCAATGTATTTGGCGTAACAGGCTTAACTGTAATACAATTATCAGGCAGCGAGGCCGAAAGACAGGTGGTATTCAGCGCAGATTATTTGTTGTGGCTTGTAAACGAAAGATTCCCAATTTACCGCAGTGATACACTTACACTAAAACCCGACAGAAAAAACAACTGGAGAATTACAGAAATCATCCGCACAGAACATTATTAAAGGACATTTGCCAGCCAATTATTAATAAGAATACGCGAAAGAGAGCCTTCGCCTGGTAATTCTGGCAGGTTGTCTTTGGCGAACCATTTTGCATCTTCGATTTCTTCTCCGTCTGGCCGAATCGTTCCTGAGACATAACGTGCTTTAAAACCAATCATTAGCGAATTGGGGAACGGCCACGGCTGGGAATTGATGTACTTTACATCGCTAACCTCGACGTTTATTTCTTCGCGGACTTCCCGTACTACAGTTTCTTCCAGGGATTCTCCTGCTTCGTTAAAACCAGAAATATGACTGTAAAGACCTGCCCTAAACCTCTTATTACGTGCAAGGAGGATTCGGTTATCATTATCGGTTATTGCAACAATAATTGCCGGGCAAATCCTTGGGAACTCCAGCTGCCCGCACTCAGGGCATAAACGATGTGTAAAGCCGTTATTTGCCGCCGCTGCATCGGCGTTTTTCGCTCCGCAAACCCCGCAAAAACGCGATTCTCTCCGCCATTGTGTTACATGACCGGCACGGAGAATACTGCTAATGCGCTTTCTGCAAACCGAAACAGCAGTACCAGCCAAATCGCCGCCGGTAACGCTGAACAGATTCAGCAGCTGCCGGACAGGAATACTTCCCCAGTGGTCTGGGAGGGTAATTCCAACAGGTACGGAAACAACATTTATCACTTTATCCGGTTCACCTATTTCGGGTATTTCGAAAACATCGGTTTTGATAAACTCACTGGCTAATTCAAGGGGAATCCCCCTTGCCAATTCCGAATCGTCAGACCACTCATGAACGGATAGATCTTTGTCATCAATACGCGGCAAAAGCAAGTTATCGCCCTGAAAAAAATACGCCATTTACACCTCCTGCGGTGCCAGGCACCGTGACTGGTACAACCATTATAATTGGTATATCCTTATATTTATAGGGCATATTGTTATGGAAACAGAAGATTCTCCAATTATGCATTCTCCACTTTTTATTACCCAAAAAGGTAATGAAGTTATCTGCGAGCTTTGCCCTCACAACTGCAATATAAAAAGCGGCTGTTTTGGTTTGTGCGGAGTTCGGGGCAACAAAGGCGGTAAGGGGATCATTCCTTTTTACGGTTATATCTCTGCATTGGCCGTTGATCCAATCGAAAAAAAACCTCTTTATCATTTTAAACCCGGCACACAGATACTTTCGATTGGTTTTTATGGGTGCAATTTTCGTTGTCCTTTTTGCCAGAATTGGCACATTTCTCAAAGTTCGGGGTTTGCCAATCGAATGGGCAGCAGCAGCTCTGGCAGTTTTATAAAACCAGACGAAATTATTTCGTCTTCGATACGAAAAAGAACCCCATCAATCGCCTACACGTATTCCGAATCCCTTGTCCACATTGAGTATACCATTGATTGCATGAAACTTGCCCACAAGCAGAACATCGCCAATGTACTGGTGACAAATGGCTGCATTAACCATAAAGCCGCTGTTGAAGTGCTTGAGTATACCGATGCAGTTAATGTCGACTTAAAATGTTTTTCTGCGGCAACATACAAAGAATGTTTAAATGGCGATTTACAAACCGTACTGGATTTTATCCAACTTGTTTACAAAAAGCATATACATTTGGAGATTACCACATTGATCGTACCTGGTCTTAACGATTCAAAAGACGAGATATCGTCCGCCGCTGATTTTATATGCTCTATAGACAAAGATATACCCTGGCACCTGACAGCTTATCGTCCTGAATACCGGTGGAATGCACCGCCAACAGATCCCGGGTTTTTATTGCACACTGCAAACGAAGCCAAAAAGAAGCTGTCATTTGTATACACCGGTAATATTGCCATTAAATAGGCAATTGCAGCCACATCCCATTGAGAATTTAAAATAAATATGATATACTATAGTAGGGAATACAGTAAAATGGATTTGTTTTGTAAAAACCTGGGGGCTTTATGAAAAAACTAGGATTAATTATAGCGATATTGATCATTTGCGGATTGTTCACAAGCTGCCTGGGAAGTAAGGGCACTGTTAAGGGCGTTGTTGTGGTAGGCGCAAAAGACTTTACGGAGCAGTATATTTTAGGGTATATGCTCACGCTGTTTATCGAAGCCAATACAAATTTAACCGTATCGTACATGAGAAATTTAGCAACCGATGTTCTTTTTGCAGCCACAAGGACCGGAGCCGTTGATTTGTATACGGAATATACCGGAACCGTATACGGCAGTTATCTTAAATACTCTGATACCAGAAGTTACCAGGAAGTTTATGAAATCTCTTCAAGAGAACTGACGGAAAGATACGATCTACGTATGCTTGATCTGCTTGGCTTTAATAATACTTACGCTTTAGCAGTAAGAGCCGATACTGCCGCAGAACATAATCTAAAGACAATTTCAGATCTGGCGAGAGTATCATCAAATTTTATTTTAGGAGGTCATGCAGAATTTTTTAACAGATTTGACGGTCTCCCCAACCTGAAAATAATATATGACATGACTTTTATGGAAGAAAGGGTGGTTTATGGCTCGGAGCGCTATAATGCACTCATCAACGATGAAGTTCAAGTAATCATGGTTTTTTCCACTGACGGAATGCTGCTTGGCGCTGACCTTATAGTGCTGGAAGACGATAAAATATTTTTTCCGGCTTACGAAGGAGTAATCATTATCCGGAACGAAATAATGGAAAAACACCCTGAGCTGTCAGAAGTTCTTAACAGGCTTGCCGGTTTGCTAACTGATGAAGTCATGCGTAATCTCAATTATAGAGTCGATGTTATGGGC
This sequence comes from Treponema sp., assembly GCA_031281025.1. Taxonomy (GTDB): domain Bacteria; phylum Spirochaetota; class Spirochaetia; order Treponematales; family Breznakiellaceae; genus WQXQ01. The sequence goes on from JAITFY010000021.1 coordinate 12,712, forward strand.
GAATCTCCAAGAGATGTAGCAGAATGGTTTTTAATGATTAATAATTTGTTAAAATAACATTTATTATGGAATAAAACGATGTATTAAGAGCTGGATTATGAGAGCAAATAATTTTAAAAACCAACAAGGCAAAAAAAGCAAACTTGCTGCGCATTTTAGAAATATTAATATATTCTTCATTGTTTTAATTCTGACGATTACTGTCGTGGTATGCGCTTTTTTGGTCAGTAATCTGGCGGATGCCACATCTACTGATTATGTACGTTTTTATACAATGGATTCGGTGAGTATATTCAGTACGCATTTAAACGAGTTACTTTCGCTGGTTCAGCACATATCGCGGTCTGAGAAAATTATCGAATGGTTTGCTGATGAGGGGAATCTTGAAAAAAAAGCCGCAGCCTATCAGGAAATGATGCTCTATGTGGAAATGCTGCAAATAGGCAGCTCGCATTTTGCCATAATGAATTCAAGGCAAGAGTATTTGATCGAAAACGACACTACGTTTGAACAATTTTCGCCCATACTAAAAGACGAGAATGACCCGGATAGCCCGCCTAATACGCTTGACCGGAATGTTCCCTACGACCAATGGTTCTTTAACACTATTAGCTCGGTTTTTGATTTTACTTTGAATACGGAAATTTGCAAATTTACAAATACCCGCCGTTTGTGGATCAACCATAAGGTAAAACAAAATGGAAGAACCGTAGGCGTATTATGCTCAGCGGTACAGTATGACGAGATATTCAATGATATGTTTAGCTTGTACGACAGCACCCGTGTGAGGGGGTTTGTTATAGATCACAGGGGAATCATACAAATGGACAGCACTGTACCGGAACCTAACCTCATTAGCTTCGATAACCCCTACATTTGGGAAGAAAATCACATCATAACAATAAATTCAGATAGCAGTTTCATTTCCGCCATAAACAGATATCAAAGAAATCCGGCTATTTTTTATGGAAGGATAGAACCGGAAGTTATAAAACTCTTTGACGGCGCTTATCAATATTTATCTATTGCTCCAATTCCAAATACAAACTGGATGATAATCACTTTTTTTAACTCAAGCGTACTGTTCGATATCATGAATATTGTGCCGCTGATAAGCACTCTGGCTTTGGCGTTTTTTATTTATGTAGCGATAAACACTTTGTTTATGCAGCGGCTGGTTTTTAAGCCGTTGGCAAAACTTACCCACAGCGTATCCGTATCCGACCGTGACGAAAACAAAATTTACGGCATCACCCGTAATGATGAGATTGGCGAACTTGCCCGGACGACACAGAATGTTTGGAAGTATCTTATCGATATGGCATTGAACTTGAAGAAAGCGCGGATTACTTCTGAGCAAGCCAATCAGGCGAAATCTGAGTTTTTAGCCAAAATGAGCCACGAAATCCGCACTCCCATGAACAGCATAATGGGTTTTGCAGAGCTTGCTCAGGATAGTGACGATAAACTGCAAATAAAAGATTATTTAAGTAAAATTACGGACAATACAAGCTGGCTATTGCAAATAATAAATGACATCCTTGATATTTCAAAGATAGAATCGGGCAAGATGGAGTTGGAACATATACCCTTTAATTTGTATGATGTTTTTGCGCGCTGTCAATCGGTTATTCTGCCGGCTGCTAAAGAAAAAGGCATCGATCTAAGAATTTATGTGGAACCGCTGCCGGGCAAGAAACTGATGGGCGACCAAGTAAGACTTTATCAGGCGCTGATAAACCTTTTGTCCAATGCGGTAAAATTTACCGAAGCCGGAATAATCAAGTTTTCCTCTACGATAAAAAGTCTTGATAACGGAAATGCGATACTATATTTTGAAGTAAAAGACAGCGGCATAGGCATGACCTCTGATCAAGTCCAAAAAATATTTGAACCGTTTATTCAGGCAGACTCCAGTACAACGCGCAATTACGGCGGTACAGGCTTGGGTCTTACGATTACCAAAAATATTGTGGAGCTGATGGGCGGTACGCTGACGGTGGAAAGCTCATCCGGCACCGGCAGCGCATTTAGCTTCGAGATTTTATTTGAGACGATAGACTCAACTGATGATCTGTCAGAACGCAAGGAATTCATCCCCATTGAAAGACCGTATTTTGACGCCTTTGTTTTAATTTGCGACGATAACCCCATGAATCAGGAGGTCATCTGCGAACATCTAACGTGCGTGGGTATTCGGACAGCGATAGCGAACAACGGAAAAGAAGGCCTGGAGATAGTTCAAAGACGTTTAGAAAAGAATGAACCGCCTTTTGATCTGATCTTCATGGATATGTTTATGCCGGTTATGGACGGGATGGAAGCGGCGCCAAAAATATTGGCGCTGGAAACAGGAACGCCCATTGTAGCGATGACGGCAAATATAATGACCAGCGAATTGGAAAAATACAAAAAAAGCGGAATGCCAGACTGTCTGGGCAAACCGTTTACGTCGCAGGAATTGTGGCGCATCTTATTAAAGTACCTTGAACCTTTAGGTTCGCTGCCTGTTAACGTTGCCCCTTATGAGTATGACGATAAAGGAGAACTGCAAAAAAAACTCCGTGTTAATTTTGTAAAAAACAATCAGAACATACACAGCGAAATCACTGAGGCGGTTGCCGCTGGCGAGACAAAACTCGCACACAGGCTGGCGCACACGTTAAAAGGCAATGCGGGGCTGATTGGCAAGGTCGAATTACAAAAAGCTGCTGCCGAAGCGGAAGCGCTATTAAAAGAAGGAGCAGCTTCGATCTGGGAAAAGAAAATGAACCTTCTTAAAGCCGAACTGGAGCGGGTTCTTAAAGAACTCCGTCCGCTGCTTGACGAATCTGCTGCACTAACAGGAACCGAACCTCTTGGTCATGAACAAACGCTGGTATTATTTGAGAAGCTGGAACCAATGCTGGAAAACCTAAACCCTGAGTGTATGGATTTGCTTGACGATATCCGCGCTGTGCCTGGTACGGAGGAACTAACACGCCAGATAGAGGATTTTAACTTTAAAAGTGCAGTCAAGATTCTTATAGATTTAAAAAAGAACTTTATAGCAAAATAATTTGCCGATAATATTATATGGAATCTTCAAAGAATGGTATATTAATTTTTTTGTTACTGGTACTAATAATACTGGTAGCTGGAATGTCGATTTTTGGGTATTTTTATCTCTCAAAAAACAGCAATAATGACGCAGTAATCATAATGAATAATGCGGTACCCCAAGAGCCAGATCGCTGGGAATATACATTTATTAATGGTACGGTAATTGGCCGTACCAGTAACAACGGCACTGCTGCTCTCATCGAAAGAGCCAACGAATTGGGAGAAGAAGGCTGGGA
>JAITFY010000073.1 GCA_031281025.1 Treponema sp.
AATATGGAAATTCTAGTAGATGCTTGTGCAATAATGGCGGTTATAGTCAAAGAACCTGAAAGAGATTTGGTTATTAATTTGACAAAAAATGCAGTAATCGTTTCTCCTGATATGGTATCGTATGAAATAGCAAATGCTCTGACAAAAATGGTGAAAAAGAAGGTTATTGAAAAAGAACGTATGTTATTTGCATTTGATTATTTCAAAAGAATTCCGATAAAAAATGTAATAATAAATTTTGAAAAAGCATTAGAAATTGCATGGGAATATAAAATATATGCATATGATGCTTGTTATTTGGAAGCAGCAAAAAGATTAAATATGCCATTATTGACATTTGATGGTAATATGACAAGAATAGGTAATGAACTTGGTATAAGTATATTAGGAGGAAAAAATGTTGGTTCTTGATATTGCAGATTTTTCTCAAGATGTAGCTAAAGTTTTTAATGCTGCATTAAAAAATGATGTAATAATTAATGGTAAAGATGGAATGAGCTATAAAATTCTTCCAATAAAAACTATTGAAAATAATGGAAAATCACCATTTGAGGATATTCCTTGTATAAAAGCTGATATTACAACACAAGAAATTGTAGAATTAATAAGAGAAAGTAGGGCTGGAATATAAAAACCAATAATCCACATTTAATTTATTACTAATAATTTGGTTTATTAAAAAACGTACTCAAAAATGACCCTGGTGTGCGAAACTATCCGAAAATAATAATATAAAAGGTAATGGATTATTAGGAAAATAACAAATATAGAACATATGAATAAATCAAAATTATGCACTTTCGTGCAACAGACAGGCGCATACCTGATGATTACCGTTTTTTAGCTTCAATATGCGATGCGTCTTCGGTATAGTAGCATCAATAATGCAAAGTTGGATAACAGTCCGTCTTGCACAAATGCTTCGCGATCGGGGCAGAATTACAATCGGCTGGGACGAAGTGCTGGAAAATACCGGGAAATTTCCACCTTGACAGACTGGAACTGCTGCAATACAGAGGCGCCATACAATAATGTATTATCATAGACTGTGATTTTTCTGATTAAAGTCCGTTAATGAACCTTCCCATTTTGCCGAAACTGTAGTATACTATTGTTGATTTGGGAGAAATAAAATGATAGGTAAATCCTTGCTTCTTTTGCTGCTCGTTTTAGTTTTGGCGATCGGCGGACTAATATGGTTCGATTATCTTAATGTTATTGACGCTAAAAACGTTCTTGCCCCCGTTTACAGGTTTATTCCATTTATATCGTCGGGAGAGCCAAGAACTCAGCCTTGGGTACCGGCGGACGAGATACTTAATCTTGATAACGAACGGCTTGCCATACGGCTGGAAGCCCTTGAATTACAAAGAATGGAAGTAGAAGCTTTTCGCAGGGAATTGGACAGCCGTCACGGGCAAATTGAGCAAATGGCAGAGGAAGTGGAAGACCGGCAAAAAGCGCTGGAAGAACTTGCAAATTCACTCAGACTTGAAAGATTAGATACCGATAATAGAGACAGGAATATCGAACAAATCGCCCGGTATTTAACAGGGATGCCGCCGCAAAATGCTGTGGAGATTCTTGCTGCAATGGATGATCAGGGCGCTATCGATGTACTCCGGAAGACCGAGGAAATTGCCAGAGCAGAAGGCGCCAGATCTATTGTGGCCTTCTGGTTCTCGCTTATGGACCCGGCGCGGGCAGCAGAATTGCAAAGGAAAATGGCAGGCCGCCCAGCCAGTCTGTAACTCTTAACCTTCCGGCATTACCATAGGTATTTAGGAGGCCGGTTGGTGATAACACAAACTGGGTTTGACTACACAGAATCTGTTATTATTAGTTCCATTCACAATTCTACGCAGCCAGTGTTAGTACAGGAAGATGAAGAACATGATAATAATTCAGATAGTTTCGCAGAAATCCTGGCAGGATTGTTGAGTGATACGGAAATCTCAGAAAGTAAAATTCCATTTTTAACCCTAAGTGATGGAAACGAAAACGGGGATGAGCTTAATTTAATTGCCGGTTTTTCGTCAGAAAACAAACTGCAAAACGATAAAACAAGCGATTTTTCTGATTCTGCTTTTCCAATAGAGAATAATTCCTTAAATGCTGAACAGTTATTTCCTTATTCTTTGGAATTGATAAATACAGAATTAGCGGATTCTTTAGATGATACAATCGAAATACCTTTGGAACTTTCTTTGTTTGCAAATGAAGAGATAAAAGATGCTTCTTCGCTGGTAAAAAAGGTAGAAAATAATTCGTCCATGCAGCCAGATAAAACAGAGGCAGTTACAGAAACCGCTATTCATGTAAGCGAAGATACAAAAAACCAGGCTGGAACAGAAAAGCAGTTAAATGACACTTTGCCCAAAACTGATAAAGCAGTATCCGAAAGCGCAAATAATGTTTCCATGGAAAGAGCGCGAAGCGAAAATGCACAATCAAGTTTTGAGTTTTCGTTTAACAACAAACAGGAAGAACGCCCATCCGCAAGAGCTGATGAATTGCGTAATCGTTCCCGCTATGACAGGAATGTTCGTTCACAGGGAGTATTCGAGATTCGGGATCAACGAACTCATGCAGATCAATTTCAGGCAAGAGTTATGCCGGCGGATGCAGCGATGGGACGTTTGGCGAACCTCTCTGCCCAGGAAATAACACTGGAGCTGCGGCTTAGCGATTTTAACAATGCAGGCCAATCCGCACAAACTACGTGGGAAGCCAAAGCTTCAAATGTACTGGAAAATATGCTTGCTAGGGAACTGCACCAGAACTTCAACGGCGATATTGTCCGCCATGCTACAATGGCTCTTCGTGACGGCGGAGAAAGCATTATTCGGCTTAATTTAAAGCCTGAAACTCTTGGAAATGTAAAGATACTTCTGGAAATGACCGAAAACAAGGTTACAGGGATAATTCTGGTAGAAAGTGAAGAAGCGCTGAATGCTTTCCGTAAAGAAATTGCTTCTTTGGAACAGGCATTTAAGGATAGCGGTTTTGCTGATGCAAACCTGGATTTATCGCTTTCGTACGGAGATAATAATTCGTGGCAGGAATACGAAGAAAATGCGTTTGCTCCGCAAATGGCTGCTTCCAGTTACGAAGATTCTCTGCGTGAAATAGATTTGGAATCTACAGTCCTGTTCGATATTTATAATCGAGGGCAGGGCACTATAAATGTGTTGGCATAAAACGCTGTGTTTTATGTTCTATATATAATTTTGGCAAACAGGAGATTGTATGGAAGTTTCAAGGCCGATGTTAAGTTCGGAAGACAGAGTTCAACTTGACCAATTTGTTCGTGATTTTAATATTGGTTTAAATCCGGCAAGGCAGCCTCAGCAAAGTTTGGGAAAAGATGATTTTTTGAAAATCCTTATTACCCAGCTTTCGTATCAGGACCCAACTTCACCTATGGAAGATAAGGAATTCATCGCACAGATGGCTCAATTTTCCACACTTGAACAGATGACTGCAATGGCAGGTGATTTTTCCAAACTTACCTCCATGCTTATGGGAAGCGAGGCTTCTTCATCACTTGGAAAAAATGTGGAAATTGTAGAAGGAGATCGAGTAACACAGGGATTGGTTCAGGCGGTTACCAGGGGAGAAATACCACAAGTATTGGTAAACGGTAGTTTTTATAAATGGGAAGATGTCAGCAAGGTATTTGCTGAATAAACAAGGAGAGAAAAAGAATATGATGCGATCATTGTTTGCCGGAGTATCTGGTCTTCAGAATCACCAGACCAGAATGGATGTTATTGGTAACAACATTTCCAATATCAATACAACAGGTTTTAAACGTAACCGCGTGAATTTTCAGGATATGCTGTACCAGCAGCTTCAGGGAGCTGCCCGTCCTACAGAAGACCTTGGCGGCGTAAACCCCAAAGAAGTTGGTCTTGGGATGTCAGTTGCCTCTATTGATACCATTCACATTCAGGGCGCATTACAAACCACCGCAGTTCAGACAGACCTTGCGATTACCGGGAATGGTTTTTTCGTTCTTGACGACAGAGGCACTCAACTCTTTACAAGGGCAGGCGCATTCTCTCTGGATTCAGAAGGCGTTATGGTAAATCCCGCAAACGGAATGAAAGTGATGGGCTGGATGGCAAGAGAAGTTGACGGTTTTACCATACTGGATGTTTCCCGTTCTGTTGAGCAGCTGGAAATTCCCGTAGGCGGTAAAGATCCGGCAAAAGCAACCACTTTGGTTAATTTTGCATCTAACCTTGATAAACGTATCCCTGAATTACCGGAAAACCCTACAGGGGATCAAGTTTTAAGATCGACATGGTCTACAGAAATAGATGTTTTTGATTCCTTTGGAGAAAAACATATATTACGCGTAGACTTTACAAGAGTGCCGGGAACTGCAAACAGCTGGAATGCCGAAGTTGCCGTTAACCCGCATTTTGAAATTTCAACTAACACATCAATTGGTTTTGGGGAAGAAGCGCCCGAAGCCGGAGGGCCTACAACTTTTGTCGTTAACTTTTCCAATAACGGAACTTTGCTTTCTGCAGAAGACGGAGACGGAAACATATCAGGGGAAACCGGGCAGGTTCAGATGTTTGTCGCTTTTGATGTACCGAATGCGGATGTAAATGAAGACGGTACTGTTTATAGGCAGGAGTTTGTTCTTAATCTTGGCCAGGTTGGCGGTTTTACCAATTCAATTACCCAGTATGCAGAAGCAAGTTCCTCAAAGATGGTAGAGCAGGATGGCCGTACTATGGGTTATCTTGATAATTTTAGGATTGATGCATCCGGTGTAATTACAGGGATTTATTCCAATGGCAGTTCCAGGACTATAGGCCAGGTAGCCATAGCAACGTTTGCCAATCAGGGAGGCCTTGAAAAAACAGGTGACAATGCTTTTAGGATGTCGAATAACTCAGGCCTTGCAAATATCGGGCCTTCTGGAATTGCCGGAAAAGGAAAAATAATTGCAGGGGCTTTGGAAATGTCCAACGTTGATATGGCTGATCAGTTTGTAGACATGATTGTAACTCAACGCGGTTTCCAGGCAAATTCAAGAACAATACAAACAGCAGATCAACTTTTACAGGAATTGTTGACGCTTAAGAGATAGTGATTAAATGAGAAATGAAGAATGAGAAATGATTATGGACATAGACATTTCTCATCTCTCATTTGTTTTAAGGGTTTTTTATGATTAAAGTAAGTAAACTGGATGGAACTGAATACTATGTTAATCCTCATCAAATTGAAAGTATTGAGATTCGTCCAGATACTGTTATTGTAATGCTGTCAGGTAAAACTCACATTGTTCGTGATGAAGCGGATAATGTATTGGAGAAAATTGACGCATACCGCAAAAGGTTATGTTTGACTACAGGCGGACCTTCGGTGGTACAGGAGTAGAAGTATGGATCTAGCGACAATTGTTGGTTTAATGGGCGCATTCGGGATGCTTGTATTTACTGCTATAAATACTGCCGGCGGTATGGTTGGTTTTATGCGTCTTTTAAATTTGCCGTCTTTCGCACTTGTTGTTGTCGGCTCGTTTTTCGCCGTAATGGTAGCCAACAAGTGGTCTACTGCACTTGGATCTTTTAAAGTAATCAGGCGAACATTCAGTGTACCTTCGTATAACGAACAGGCAATTATCCAAAAGCTTGTTGCTTTTTCGGAGAAGGCGCGCCGTGAAGGACTTCTGGCTCTTGAAGATGAATTGGAAGACCTTGATGATGAATTCATGAAAAAGGGTTTGCGCCTTGTAGTTGACGGCACCGATCAGACAATTATCCGTGATTTAATGGAGTTGGAATTAACTCAAATGCAGGCACGGCATATGGAAAATATTAACTTGCTTAATGGCTGGTCAGCCCTTGCTCCTGGTTTTGGAATGATGGGAACGGTTATTGGTCTTGTAAATATGTTGTCAAATCTTGAAGACAAAGCTTCGATTGGTCCCAATATGGCGATGGCCCTTATTACAACTCTTTATGGTTCGGTTGTATCTAACAGTACTGTTATGCCGTGGGCAAGAAAGCTGCAGGGTCAGGATAATTATGAAAGTACTGTTAAAGAAATGGTAATAGAAGGAGTTCTTTCTATCCAGGCAGGTGACAATACCAGAATACTTGCGCTTAAATTGTTGGCTTATTTAAGTCCCTCACTTCGCAAATCTATGGAATCAGAATTACTCAAGGATTAATGATGCAGTTGGTAATAATGAGTGCAGACGCACTAAATTGGGGTTAATATGGCGCGTAAAAAGAAGAGAGAAAGTGATGAGAGTTCTGGCGACTGGATGACCACGTATGCAGACATGATTACTCTCATGCTTTGCTTCTTTGTAATTTTGTTCAATCCCGATGATGTAACTCAAGGCCAATTGGATGCAATTTCCGAATCGATGCGTACAGGCGGTATCGGCACTATGGCAGGAGGCATGACAATTTCGCCAGGCCGTAATGCCGATCTGGGAAATACAATTATGTCATTGCCGTCCATGGAAAGGGGAAGAGTAATGGGAACTGCTTTGCGCAGGGCAGTCTCTGTATTCTCTCCGGAAGTGCGTACCAATCTGATAAAAATAACCCATGATGAACGCGGTTTGGTAATCACGCTTGCAGGAGATGCCTTTTTTTATTCTGCAAGCGCCCGAATCAATGTTGAATCGACAAGGGAAATTCTGCTGCGCCTTGGCACTTATCTTGATTCTTATGAACTCCGTGACAGGAGATTCAGAATAGAAGGGCACACCGATTCTGTTGATGTTGACCCCAGCGGCCCATGGGAAGATAACTGGCAGTTATCCATAGAACGTTCAAGAGCGGTACTGCGCTATCTTGCTGCGCTTGGCATAAACGAACGGCGTTTTCAAATAGCCGGTTTTTCCGACACAGCGCCAGTTGCATCTAACGATACGGAAGAAGGCCGTGCCGCCAACCGCAGAGTAGACATAATCATTATTGACGAAGGACACCTGTAACTGGAAGTTAGAGATTAGATGTTAGAAATTAGAAATTTCGTTTATCTCTAACTTCCAACCTCCGATCTCCAACCTCTAGAACAGTCCTGTGATTTTACCTTTGTTGTCGATGTCGATTTTTTCGGCGGATGGAACAGAAGGAAGACCTGGCATTGTCATAATATCTCCTGTGTAGACTACAATAAAACCGGCTCCTGCTGATATTTTTACGTTTTTTACCGTTAGCCGCCATCCACTGGGCGCGCCCAAAAGCAATGGGTTGTCTGAAAAGCTATACTGTGTTTTTGCCATACAAACCGGCAGGTTTCCCAATCCCATTTTTTCTATTTGATCTATTTTGTTTTGTGCATCGCGCATAATATCAATTCCATCGGCGCGGTAAATGCTTTTTGCAATAGCTTCGATTTTTCCGGTAATGGAAAGATCAAGGCTGTATAAAAATTCAAAGTCATTTGGCTGATCACAAAGGCGGACAACTTCCTGTGCCAGTTGTTCAGCGCCTGCGCCGCCTTTTGCCCATACTTCTGATAAAGCAACATTAACGCCTGATTCTTTGCACTTTTTTTCTATTAGTTCAAGTTCTGCTTTTGTGTCATTGGGAAATACGTTTATTGCAACAATCGCTGGAAGTTTGTAAACTCCGGTAATATTTTGAATATGCTGTAAAAGATTAGGAAGCCCTTCTTCCAAAGCAGCAAGATTTTCTTTTTCCAGGTCTGTCTTTTTTACGCCGCCGTGAGATTTTAAGGCGCGAATGGTTGCAACAATTATTACAGCCGATGGTTTAAGCCCGGAAAACCGGCATTTGATATCAAGAAATTTTTGGGCACCCAAGTCTGCGCCAAAACCGGCTTCTGTTACAACATAGTCGGCACACTTTAAAGCAAGGCGTGTTGCCATAATTGAATTGCAGCCATGCGCGATATTTGCAAAAGGCCCGCCGTGAATAAGAACAGGAGTTCCTTCCAGTGTTTGCACAAGATTGGGTTTTAACGCATCTTTTAAAAGAGCTGCCATTGCCCCTTGTGCATTCAGCATCGATGCTGTTATCGCCTGTTCTTCGGATTGTTTGCCGTAAGTATACCCAACGATAATGCGTCCAAGCCTTTCTTTTAGATCGTTTATGCTGTCTGCAAGACAAAGGATTGCCATAACTTCTGATGCAACTGTAATGTCAAATCCATCTTCACGCACAGTACCATTTGTCTTGCCTCCAAGACCGTCTATTACAAAACGAAGCTGGCGGTCATTCATGTCCAGGCATCTGCGCCAGATAATTTTTCGCGGATCGATGTTAAGTTTGTTACCCTGGTAAATATGATTGTCAATCATTGCGGCTAACAGATTATTTGCAGCTCCAATGGCATGAAAATCCCCGGTAAAGTGAAGGTTAATGTCTTCCATTGGGATAACCTGAGCATAACCGCCGCCTGCAGCTCCGCCCTTAACGCCAAAAACCGGCCCCAGCGAAGGTTCTCTTAATGCAGCCATCACATTTTTTCCAATTCGCGAAAGCCCGTCGGCAATACCTACAGTTGTTGTAGTTTTTCCTTCTCCTGCCGGCGTGGGATTAATGGCTGTTACAAGGATTAGTTTTCCGTTTTTTTTACCGGTATTTGAAAGGAAGTTATAGTCAACTTTTGCCTTATAATTCCCGTAACATTCGATAAATTCATCGGGAATACCGCTTTTTTTAACAATATCGTTGATACTTAATGCATGTTTGGGGTATATAGACTGGGCAATTTCAATATCTGTCATTTTATGATAATGTAATAGATGTCATAAAAAGTCAACATTCATATTGAATCTTTTCCTGATATGAAGGATAATGTCATTAATGATTATTACAATAATAGCGTTTATTTATATTATAATTCTGATGATTTTTTTATTCCCGCTTGCGATTATTCCCATGTTGTTGTTTTTTTTGGGACTAAAAAAACCTATGGCATTTGTTATATACAAGTACGCTCAATTTTGGGCATCATCAATTATTGGAATATTTAGAGTTAAAGTAAGCGTTATAGGACAGGAAATTATTCCAAAAAAGGGCGGTTTTTGTTTTGTAAGTAATCACTGTGGGTATTTTGATATTCTTTTATTTTTGGCTTATGCCGGACGCCCATTTGGTTTTATCGCCAAAAAAGAACTATTGTTTGTTCCATTTTTAAATTTCTGGATTTACGTGCTTGGCGGCCTGTTTATCGACCGCCGCAGCCTAAGAAAAGGTTTTAATACAATCAAGAAAGGAGCCAGGCGCATCGAAACCGGCAATGGCATGATTATCTTTCCAGAAGGAACACGTTCCAAAGGCAAGGGGTTACTTCCTTTCCGCTCAGGCTCTCTTAAGCTTGCCACTATGGCCAAAGCGCCCATCATTCCAGTTGCCATCGAAGGCAGTTACGATGTTTTTGAAAAAACCAGACGCCTTGTCAGAGCTCCGGTAAGAATAACTTTTATGGAGCCAATAGACACAGCGAACCTGTCTCGGGAAGAACAAAAAACCGGTCTAGCTGACAGAATCTTTTCTGCGATAAAGGAGCAGATGACAGCAGGTATTTAGTCCAGCAAGTACTGACAAATTATGGAGAGATTTATGAAAAAAAGTTCTATAATTGGCGGATTTGCAGCGATTCTTTTCTGTATCATGCTGGCATCAATTATAATTGGATGTGAGAAACCTCTCATATTTACGGTACCTGTTACCAGTGTCGAAATTTATCATGATGATAACAACGTAACTTCTGTTATCCTGCGGACAATAGACGATCCTGAAAAAGATTTTCCTAATTATATCGATTTAACCGCGCTTGTATTACCTTTTAATGCCAGCAACAAAACAGTGATCTGGGCATCAGATGACGAGCAGGATGAGTTTGTTACTCTGAATAATGGAAAGATAACCGCTGTTGCACCGACAGAGGAAAGTCAACCGGTAACTATCACCGTTACTACAGTTGACGGCGGATATTTTGCCATCTGTACCATAACAGTACTGGCACCCGGAAAAAACCCGGTTCCTGTAGAAAGTGTAACTATTTTACGCAATGGAGAACCAGTCACCACTGTACTTCCGCTAATTATAAATACCACTGTCCAGTTGAGCGCTAATGTTCTACCGGAAAATGCCAGCAACAAAACCGTAAACTGGGTTTCCAGTGACCCAGCTGTTGCAAGCATTGTAAGCGGCTTTGTAACTGCGCAGGGTATTGGAATTACGCTAATTACCGCAACAGCCGGCACAGTGAACAGCACTCCGGTGGAAATAAGAGTAGACCCAGCCCCGATGCTGGCTTATACGCTGGATTTTTCCAATGCAACTAGTGGATTGTCTAATCAGACCGGCAACCTTGCAAGTATAGCTGGAGTAGTTAGAACCATACATCCAGAGGCAGAACATCAAAACTTTACCATGAATGCTTCGGGCAATTTCCGGACAAGTACTACTGGAGGTGTCCAATCTATAGACCCTAACGGCGCAGGACGGATGATTCAATCAAACGTTGAGTTAACGGGGCCTATCCGCGTTGTCATTACAGCCAGAAACATGGTAAATAATTATTGGGGAAGCGCTACGATTGGACTTGGAACAACATCTTTAACACAAGATGTATCAAACAGTAATAGTGTTTGGGCAACGTCCGTATTTGAATTCCCTGAAGATAATAGCGGTAATTTGTCGTGGTACTGGAGCTGGAATCCGGAACCCCCAAGTGGAGATGGAAATAGATTAAGCCTTAGAAAAATCGAAATCTATGAATATGTAATCTACGACCCAATGAAGGGTATTCCAAGAGTAAACATCACTGCTCAGCCGGCAGATATTAATGTATTGCATGACTTTATCAATGATTCCACACGGTTAACGGTAGCGGCCGAATACCTTGATGTAGAAAGCGTCCCGCTGCCACTGATTTACCAATGGTATACTGCAGCAGCAGCGGACGGAAGCGGCGCTTCGCTTATCGCCGGCGCAGAGAGTGCAAGTTACGTGGTACCTTCCAATACTGGTGTAGGAACGTATCACTATTTTGTTAAAGTTTCATCCAGCAATAGTGATATACATCCTGCAACAAGCAGGACTGCCATGGTAAATGTAACTTCGCAAACAAATGTATGGAATAATACATACACTCCGGCTGTCTGGCCGCAAGGGCGTAATTTCAGCCGTACATCAATTATGGTAAACAATCCGCAAATGTGGCGTAACGATACGCTGGTTCCGGTAGCTGCTCCGGGCGTTTTGCCGGTAATGGAAAACAACGTATTGATGCTTCCGGTAGCCGCAGCGCAAACCGTCTTTACCAATGTAACCTGGAATGTAAACGGCAATACCATCACCGCAGTTACTGGGGGCAGAACAGCAACGCTTACCATAGGAAGTACAAACATGCCCGTTACCGGCAGTAGTACGGTACAGCTTGCCGTAGCGCCGAGAAATTCCAATGGAGTAATCTACCTGCCGGTTATCCCAATTATCAGTGCATTAAACCCTGCAACAACATCAATAAGCTGGCATGGGGGCGACAGCATATTGGTTGTTATTACTGGCGAGAATGTTGGCACAGGTGAAGTAACATGGGGAAATTTACGCAGTCAAAATGCCCGATGGTATGGCGGTGAAAGATCCATGCATTATGCCAACAATCTAATGGTAATGCAGCGTAACAACGGAGGCTGGCCAAGAGGTACGGGGCAGGGAGCTGCCAATGTCGGCACTGCCGGCAGCGACCATTATCCATCGCAATTGAATTTAAGCCAGGCTTCGATAAACTATCATCTTGGTAAAAAGAACGAGATTGATTCTTACTTTGGACGCGGCATTACTACTTTTGATATTAGATACATGATGATGATGTACGAAGCCACAAAAATTCCCAGCTACAGGGATTCTTATATGAGGGGTCTTAGAGCTATACTAAATGCGCAATACCCTTGCGGTGGCTGGCCGTATTACGTCACCGACAAAACTCTTTACCGCGGGGCAATAACATTCAGCGATGAAGCTACCACTCGTTTAATGGAGCTGCTTACTGATATTTTAAATGGGAACTTCCGGTCAGTCACAAATTCCACAGCCAGTGACGCCATAAACCTTTCTACTTTGCAAGGTTCGTATAACAAGGGACTTCAAAGCATTCTTGATTTGCAGGTTTGGTCAGAGGAGCAGCAAATGCTTACGGCATGGGCTCAAGCCTATAGCGTTCCGGGCCACACTGACCATTGGGCACAGGATTTTTTAAACTTCCCAGGATCAACAAGGTCTAACAAACAGCCAACCTGGCAGCGTGAATTTGAACCCCCAGCCATAGGCGGGGATGAATCCACAAGGCTCATCCTGTTTTTGATGAGTATTCCAAATCCAAGTCCTGATGTTCAAAAAGCCGTCCATGCTGCAATTGCTTTTTTTGAATATGCAGCAATACGCGGTTTTAGGCGCAACACAAACGGCCCTATGGAGTTTGGCGCTGGAAACGGCAATCGGGTTCTTGTTAATGATTCTAGTGGAGTAGTATGGCCGCGCTTTATTGATATAAACACATTCCAGCCGCTGTTTTCGGACCGCAGGAGTCCTACACTCCGTACGGATGTGAATGCACAGGGTATGACTGAGGTTCAGGCTCATGGTTCAAGGCCCGGCATCATGTTCAACAGTCCCGGAGGGCAACTGCGCAATATTTACGTTAACTCAGGTAATTCTGCCGATCGTAGAGCTGCTACCTTAACCAATGGCGCTGCTGTTGTGCATCCGGCTGCTTATGAGCTTGATCTTATAACCAGCTATGCCAACTTAAGCTTCGAGCGGCGCAGCGGCTACCATTTCATGGGCACCTGGCCGCAAGACCGCATTCTGGGGGCGCCGTACAATAATTGGCTGACTAGAAATGGTTTAACTAAACCGTGACAGGGCGCTTAATAAACTCTTGACAGTTTATTTTTGATTTTATAGGATAGAAAGACACACTCCCCGGTTGTGTAACGGTAGCACGGCAGACTCTGGCTCTGCTTGTGGGGGTTCAAATCCTCCCTGGGGAAGATAACTAAAATTTATGAGTAACCAATTATAGAGCATAGTCCCAAACAACAAGAGCAAGCTGAGGATTTGAAATCCTCCCTGGGGAAATAGCAAGCAAAGTATTTACTAAAAAGCGATAGTTAAATAAGATTGCTGCACTCACAATGCGATGTTATGATCTTGACAAAATCATGAAAAATGCTTGTAATATAAATTGATTCATAAATAATACTGAGAGGCAAAGAAGTGAAAAAAAAATTAATTTGCAGCTTTGCTGCCATATTATTGGCATTTCTATTTTTTAATTGTGAAGATAAAGGCGAAATACAATCAGAATTATTGCCGCCATTTTTAAACTACCGTGATATTCCAGGCGTAACCGATGAGGAAATAATAGCAATCGAAGCGCTGCGTGAGAATTACGATTTTTTTGGTTATTCGATGATGCCCTACAGTGATGCATTCCTTGATAGAAACGGCGAAATTGCAGGGTTTGCAGTCCGCGTAAGCGATTGGTTTACTAAATTATTTGACATTCCTTTTATTCCGTATCATATTAACTTTCAAGAACTTAATGAAGGGCTTGAAAGCGGCGAAGTGGATTTTAACGGCTCAATGTTACTCACCGAAGAACGCCGTCAAAGATTTTTCATGACCGATGCTATTGCGCGGCGTACGGTAAAACACTTGCGGCTTTTGGGTAGTGAACCGCTGTCGGAAATCGCAAAAACGCGGACTTTGCAATATGCTTTTCTTGCAGGCGGCGCTCTTCTTGCAGGGCTGCCTTCTCTAATGACCGAAGATTTTGAAATTATAATTGTAGATGAATATATAGA
>JAITFY010000134.1 GCA_031281025.1 Treponema sp.
TCCACGAATTTCATTGCAGATTGTCATTCCGCTTTTCCCGGGGAGATTAAGGTCGAGTAATATTAGCGAAAAATTTTCTTTTAATGCCCGTTCTGCACCTTTAACCCCATCAGACTCGATGACAACTTCAAAATTATTTGCTTCCAAAAAATATTTTTCAAGTTTGGCAATTTCTGGGTCGTCTTCAACAACTAGTATTTTTTGTTTTTGTGTTGTCACTGTACTGCTCCTGTTTCGATGGGTAAATGAATAGTAATAGCAAGTCCGCTAGGGTTACAATTTTCTGCATAAATTGTTCCACCTAAGCGCTCAATAATTTTTGCGCTAATGGCAAGACCCAGGCCAGAACCTTTTTTATGCCGTGAAGGGTCTGTACGGTAAAATACGTTAAATAGTTTATTAAGCATATCTGAATTTACTCCTGGGCCGTCATCGGCAAAACGAATTTGGATAAAACCATCGGAAAGAGATGCGCTTATTACCAAGCAGCCTGTATCTTTAGTTTTATAATTAGTGCTATTTTCCAAAATATTGATTAGTGCATTACTTAAAAACATGATATCGGTGTTCATAAATATTTTTTTTGGAATGTCCACAATAGAAATGATTAACCCTCTTTTTGTGTATTCTTCCCGCAGTTCTTCAAGCATATCGGTAATAGCTTGCATAATATCAACACGGCTCAGTGTAAGCGGGAACTCTTCCATGTCAAGTTTTGAAAACATAAAGAGACGCTCGATAATTTGTTCCATGCTGTCAGCTTTGTTCTTTATTCCAAGAAGAAAATTATCACGCATTTCCTGTGTTGACGCTATTCCCACTTCAAGTCCTTCAAGATAACCCTTTATCGTTGTTAGAGGTGTGCGTAAATCATGAGTAATTCCTGCAAGTAAAATACGGCGTTGTTCGGTAGAATCTTGAAGTCTTGAAGCCATGTCATTATAAGCCTGACAAAGCATTTGAAATTCTTTATCGCCACTATACTCAATACGGTATGCAAAATTATTTGACTGTATTTCCTTAACACCAGCAGCCAAAATTTCCAGTGGTCGTGTGATTTTTTGTGACATTCGATAAGTAAATACACTGTTGATTATGAAGATAAATGCAAAAAAAGGAGCCATAGAAATAATGTATAAATTTCTAATCCTATCGGGAGATGTGAATTGATCAATTCCGGAAAGGTCTGAATCACCCCACCAGGGTCCAAGCAAGATAGTAAATGATATAATACGGACAAGCAGAGTAACCGCAAAGAACCCACCTATGGTTATCAGAATCATACGAATGTTTGCAAGAAAAAGGCGTCGTTTTATTGTCATTTTGCTTCCTCCAAAATTGATATCTTGTAAATAATACATTCGTTATTACTCATGGGCAATACTGCCAAAAGGTATGTTAAGTTCTCTTTCCAGTTCAAGGACTATACTCAAGAGGTTAAACTGCTCGGATAAAAGCCTGTTTTGTGCTGTTCGTAAATTATCCATTGTATTATTAAGAGCCTGTAAATCAACTGCGCCACGCAAGTAGGCTTCTTCAAACATTCTAACGGTTTCCTCAGCCAATATAATATTAAGGCGCAACGATTCCTGTGTTTCCTCTGAACGGGCAATATCCCTTAAAAGCTTTTGAATTGTATTTTGGTGGTTTATAGCAGCCTCTGTTAATAAGCTCTGTTGCTTTGTTATAGCATCGTTAAACGAGTTAATTGATTCTCTAGAAGCAGACCAAGGGAGATAATTGTCCAATCTAAAATTAAGAGATATTGAAAACTGACCATTTGTATCTCTCCAATCCATTACTCCCATTTGGTCTCTATATAAAGTTGTGCTGTTCCAGGAAAGGTTTAACGTTGGCGCATAAGAGCGAAGTTGTGCGGCCCTTTGCTGGGCTTCAATAACCGCTATTGACTGCCGCAGTGATGCCATTTGCATTGATTCACTGAAGCCGAAATTATATGCCGTGTGATCACCTATACTATAATGCCAAAGATTACCTTGAAGGATAACAGTTGTTTCCATTGGAATCATCAGCAGATATTTTAGATTATCAATTGCATTTTCATAAATGGCATGGGCGTTCTGAACATTTGTTTGCTGGTTTTGCACGTCAAGCCGAGCTGATAATTCGTCAAGGTTAGAAGCCCGACCAGCAAGTTGTAAGGCCAGAGTTTGTTCATGACGGCTTTGCGCACCCGCTAAATTCAGTTCAGCAAGATCAACATTTGCTTTAAGCAAAAGTGTATGGTAATAAAGCCGTCTGACCTGAAACTCCAACTCTTGCCTAGCGTTAGCATAACTGATAAGCCCTGCCTCATATTCCTGTCTTGTCTGATTGATATTTGCAAAAATTGCAGGGCTTAAACTTAATGATGCTGATAATGAAAAACCTGGTGTCCATACTTCTTGTTGCGGAGGTAAAGAGCCAGTGATGGAAGTAGGATGAGAAAGTAATGCTCCTGCACTAAGGGATGGTATCAGACTGTTCCATGAATTATTGTTTCGCCGTTGCGTTGCTGCCATATCAACCCTTGAGCGTTCCAATGAAAGGTTGTTTTGAAGCGCACGGCTTACCGCACTGTCAATATCCAACAGTATTTCAGCCCATGCGTTAATGCTGATAAGGGTAAAAAGAAAAAATGCAATTTTAGTCTTCATCGTTTTGCTCCTTTGCTTTGTTATGAAAAATCGAATACAAAACAGGAATAAAAATTAGAGTTATAACTGTCGCCGAAGTAAGGCCGCCAAATACTGCAAGCCCTATAGGAGAAGTGATTGCTGAAGATGTACCAGGGAAAAATGCCATCGGAGCCAGAGCCAGCATTGTGGTAAGGGCGGTCATAAGGACGGGTCGGAAACGGTTAGCTCCGGCCTTGATACAGGCTTCGTGGACATCTATTCCTTTGCGGACTAGCTGGTTTGTGTAATCAACAAGGAGGATACCGTTATTTGTCACCAAACCTGCAAGCAGAACAATACCTATCATAGAAAATGCGCTAATTGGCTGGTTCGTAATGATGTGAATGAAAACAACGCCTATTAGGACCAGCGGTATAGTACAAAAATTGATAAAGGGGTCACGAAATGATTCGTATTGCGCTGCCATAACTCCGAAAATAAGCAAGAGAGCCAAACCAATCACAAGAATAAATGTCTGCATCATGTCTTGTGTTTCCTGCATCAGTCCAGCAAAAATAGCGTTTATCCCATACTCGTCAAGAAGTCCGCTTATTTTTGCTTCCACTTGTCTGACCGAATACCCATCTCTTACATTTGCCGTAATGTGAATGGTACGAACTTGGCTTTCACGATTAATCGTCACCGGGCCCAGAGTTCTGTCAAAGCTGGCGAAATTGGATACTGGAAAAAGCACACCCCTGGAAGAACGAACAAATATCCTGCCGAGATCAGGAAGTTCGTAACGATCTTCTTTCGCAAGTTGAAGAATTACATTGTACTCAGTTCCGCTTTCTCTTAGCGTTGTGGAAGTAACACCGTTCATTGCTGCGGCAATCTCAACGGCAATCGATGATACACTGAGCCCTAAATTGTATGCACGCTCACGATCTATGTTTACATTGATTTGCGGCAGCCCTTCCCTCATGTCAACATTCACATCTTGAACTTCGGGAACAAGAGTCTCCAGGATTTGTCTTATTGTTTCAGCAGTTGCCAGACCCTCTGCTATATCATCTATACGAAGCACTAAATCAATATCACTTCCACCCATCATGCCGCCGGGGCCTGAACCGCCGATGCGAATTGACGCATTGGGAAAATTCATGGCATGAAGCCGGAGTTTGTTTCCTGCCCCCATATTTGAATCTGCATCAGGATCGTTAAGGTCTAGAATTATCAAAACAGACGCAATATTAGACCCGGAAGAACCAGCCATTGCACCGCCGCCAGCTCTACCAACATTAGTGATGATGTTTTTTATCCCATTAATATTGGCAATGGCGAATTCTTGTATTTCAAGTGCTACTGCTTTTGTTACGTCATACCTTGTCCCAAGAGGCATCTCAATACTTACATTTATTACGTCGCTGTTTAACCTTGGCATTATGATAGTATCCAGTTTGGTAAATGCAAGGACTGAGCCGGCAAAGGCAAAAATAACAAGTAGAATTGTTGCAAGTTTATGTTTTAGAGCCTTCGATAAGATCCACTGATAAGCATTTGTAAATGCAGCGATACCTTTTGCTATTCTTTCATCAATATACTTCACTAGAGAATTACGGAGAGGTTTCTGAGTGCGGCTATATACTGGTAACCATTTACTTGCCAGCACAGGGACAAGGCAAATACCGGTAAACAGGCTCACTACAACAGAAATTACAACAGTATATACCAAATCCTGAAACATAAGGCCAATAAAGCCAAGCTGGTTTCTAAAAAGAATAATTGGCACAAAAACACACACTGTCGAAATTGTTGCCGCAATTAGTGAAGACATTACTTCTTCTCCGGCAAGTATGGCTGCAATTTTTTTCTTCTCGCCTTTCTCTCGGAATGAAATAATGCTTTCAATAATAACGATTGAACAATCGACAGTCATACCCATTCCAAGAATCAGCCCTGCAAGAGTCATCATATTGATCGTAATATTTGTAAGGCCCATAATCAGTAATGTTGCGGCAAACGAAACAGGAATAGAGAAACCTACAATAATTGAGGCTTTAATGTTTCTAAAGAAAAAGAATAGAATAATCATCGCCAGAAATAAACCTGCAATGATTGAACTGACTAACTCGTTTATCATAGCTCTGGTCTGTACTGATGAATCGAGGATTACTTCGAGGCTGATGTGATTCGGCAATATTCGTTCTATAAGTTCGAGTTGTCTGTAAACCTGATCCACCAGTCTTACAGTGTTCGCCCCTTGTTGTTTCATAATTGAAAGGTAAACACCAGGTTCGCCGTTTACATACACCGCAGAACGTTCCTCGTGGAAATCAAAAGTTACTTCCCCGATGTCCTGAAGCCGAATGTCTGCGCCGCCAGACTGCATAACAACTGTATTTGCAATTTCTGCAAGGCTGGAGAACTCACCGGATGTTCTTAACGTATATTCGATAAGACCG
>JAITFY010000119.1 GCA_031281025.1 Treponema sp.
GCATGAGTGTAAAGGCACAAGGAGGCTTGACTGCGAGGCTGACAGGCCGAGCAGGTACGAAAGTAGGTCTTAGTGATCTGGCGGCAGCGAGTGGAAGCGCCGTCACTTAACGGATAAAAGGTACTCCGGGGATAACAGGCTAATCTTCCCCAAGCGTCCACAGCGACGGGAAGGTTTGGCACCTCGATGTCGGCTCATCGCATCCTGGGGCTGAAGCGGGTCCCAAGGGTTTGGCTGTTCGCCAATTAAAGCGGTACGTGAGCTGGGTTCAGAACGTCGCGAGACAGTTCGGTCCCTATCTGCCATGGGCGTTGGATGTTTGAGAGGAGCTGTTTTTAGTACGAGAGGACCGAAATGGACGAACCGCTGGTGTACCAGTTGTCCCGCCAGGGGCACGTGCTGGGTAGCTACGTTCGGAAGGGATAACCGCTGAAGGCATCTAAGCGGGAAGCCCGCCTCAAGATAAAACATCCCTGGGGGTGTAACCCCCCTAAAGGTACCAGGAAGACTACCTGGTCGATAGGTTGGAGGTCTAAGCATGGTAACATGTTCAGCCGACCAATACTAATCTACCGTGAGGCTTGACCATATTATTGTTCCTTTGTTCTTAGAAATGAGTGAGTAAGAGTTTTTTACAAACAAGGGTGTGTGCGAAAACCCCAGTTCGGCTCCTGGCGGCTGTGACGTCATTTACGCACGCTTTGGCGTGGCGGGCTAGCACTTCACACCGATGTCGCCGACCTGTGCTTTTCGTACCCACCCTTGTGGTAGAAACTTCCATCACACATTTCGTGAACTTCGCGTTAGAGTGCTAGTTTGCAAGTTGATTAACGTTTGCATATGGTATTCGAAACGAAGCGTGTTTTATGTTAGTGTAAATTTGTCTGGTGGTTATGGCGGAGGTGTTACACCCGATCCCTTTCCGAACTCGGAAGTTAAGCCCTCCCGCGCCGATGATACTACATCTCTAAGGTGTGGGAAAGTAGGTCGCCGCCAGGCTTTTTTTTGTTTAAATACCTTTATTTTCAGACTTACGTGCCCTCCTGCGCCGAAGACGCCGTGCCGCTGAATAGCGGCACATTAAATCTATTCCTATCGTCTCGCCGACCGAAGGGAGGCATGATACTACATCTCTAAGGTGTGGGTTTTGCCAACGGAGCCCGAAAGGGCGGAGTTTCCAGGCAAGTAGGTCGTTGCCAAACTTTTTTTTTGGTTTATCCCTATGTTGTATTCTTGCTGAGTGGATAAGTCATATAGCTCATTCTACCAGCATTTCATTTATGACGTTTTTAACTTTAATTATTTTTTCGGAGCTTAATTTTCCGATTTTCTTTATTATTCGGCATTTATCAATAGTTCTGATCTGATCCAAAACAATCCAGCCGTTCTTGCCTTTAAAAGTAAGTGGAATACGCGTTGGGTAAGCATGGGATTTGGTCGTCATTGGTGCGATAATTATAGTTGCAATGTGCTGATTCATTTCTAAGGGCGAAATAATCACACATGGACGAGTTTTTTTTATTTCATGTCCAATAGTCGGGTCCAGGTTGACCAGACAAATTGAGTATTGTTCCATCACCATACCCATTCAAAATCTTCACTGTCAATATTTTCGCTCAGTAACAATGTATCTTCTTTATTTTTGGACATTTTAGCAAAAACTTCGTTCCAGCCTTCCCGCGGTTTCTTTTCGACGCTTTTAATAATGAGAGCATCGTTGTGAACTGTCATTTCTACTTTATCTTCAATTTTTAACTCACGTAGAATATTTTGAGGGAGCCTGATACCACGTGAATTGCCAATTTGTACTACAGAAGCCAACATAATTACATCTCCTTAAGTAATTATAATGTAATTACTTAAGGGTTGTCAACCTATTAATTGTGAAGTATTGCTTTATGCTTTCTCAAAGTCCTCAGCGCCGTGTTTACAAAGAGGACAAATAAAGTCTGTAGGCAATTCGTTTCCTTCGTGCAGGTATCCGCAAATTTTGCACACAAACCCTTTTTTGCCTTCCTTTTGTGTTTGAGGTTTGGGTTTAATGTGATCAAAATAGTACTGGTAAGTTGTGCTGGGTTCGTCCGATATTACAACTGCTTGAGTGATTTCCGCTATAAACAATGTGTGAGTTTCGTAATTGTGTGATTCTGTTACTTTGGCAGAAATCATGGCGTTGGTGTGTTCGGGTAAATAGCGGATGCCGTTTGCTGCGCGTGTTTCGTTAGCGAAAGATGCAAATTTATCGGTATCTCTTCCGCTTGAAAAACCAAAGTTTTCGAAAATACGAAACGGCGTATTTTCTGTTAAAATCGATACATTAAATTCGCCCGTGTTTAAAATCATGTCGCGTGTGAAATTTGCTTTGTTCACGGCTACAGATATTCGCAGTGGGGATGCGGTTATCTCGGTAACTGTATTAACTATACAACCATTGTCTTTTTCTCCCTCTCTTGCCGTCAATACAAATAAACCGTAGGACAACTTGAATAACGCTGCCTTCTCTATACCTTGCGATGCCGGCATGATACTTTGAGTGCTCTTGCCGGTAACCTCTGGTGGAATAATTGTCGCGGCGATTGCTTTTGCCATAACATCGATTTCTGAAAGCTGGTCATTTTTTAGGCCTGATTTAATACTGAGCATGTTTTCCATAAAATTGATGTTTTTGCATTTTTCCAGGTGAGAGCGAATTAAGGCGCCGCTTGTGGCTGCCCATGAGCCATTTTCGATAATAGCGACAGTGCGATTTTGGATATTATGCGCGGTAAGATCGGAAATAAGAGCTTCCATTGTTACAAAGATTCCTGCATTGTATGTTGTTGATGCAAAAACAAGATGACTCCACCTGAATGCCGCCGATACGATCTCCGATGCCGGTATTACGGAAACATCAAACATTTGTGTTTTAATGCCCATGTCCCTTAGCCGGCTGGAAAGTATCTCTGCGGCGTTTTCTGTATGTCCGTAAACGGAGGCGTATGCGATTAAAACGCCTTTTTCTTCCGGCTCGTAACTACTCCATTGCAAATATTTTGATACGATATCGCCTATGTTTTTACGCCAGACAAAACCATGTAAGGGGCAAATCATGTTGATTGCCAGGGCAGATGCTTTGTTCAATAACGCTTCCACCTGTGAGCCGTATTTTCCCACGATGTTCGTGTAATAACGTCTTGCTTCGTCCATATAGTCTTTTGCAAAATCCACTTCGTCTGCAAATATAGCGCCGTTTAACGCGCCAAAGCTGCCAAATGCGTCGGCGGAAAAGAGTATCTTATCCGTAGAATCGTAAGTAACCATAACCTCTGGCCAATGTACCATCGGTGCCATGATAAATTGGAGTGTGTGCTTTCCGGTATAAAGCGTGTCGTTTTCTTTAACAATAACGACATGTGCATCTGAATCAAATTGATAAAATTGCTTTATGAATTGCAAAGTCTTTGCGTTACATACGATTTTAAGACCCGGATACAAAGCTGTCAGATCCTGAATTGCAGCGGAATGATCGGGTTCCATGTGCTGAATTACAAGATAATCAAGTGTCCTTCCATTTAATGCTTCATTTAGGTTTTCAAGAAACCTTTCCCGTACTGCTTTATCAACTGTATCAAATAATACAGTTTTTTCATCGGTTAAAAGGAACGAATTATAAGATACGCCCGCCGGAACAGAATAAACGCCTTCAAACATCGCCAAACGCCTGTCGTTAGCGCCAACCCATGTTAAATCATCAGTGATTTTTTTAATACAATGCATAATTATTCTCCTATATACTAAGATAATGCTATTTGATATTTTATCCGATAATTTAATTATGATGAAGAACTTTATTTTAATTGTTTTATTTGTATTGGTTATCGTTCCATTCCAATTGCTGGCTCAAGAAAGTGAAATTTTCCGGCAAACAGGCATTGCTTCGTGGTATGGAAGGGAATTTGAGGGGCGTCCGACAGCTTCAGGAGAGATATTTGATGCTTCTCAATTAACTGCAGCTCATCCAAACCTGCCGTTTGGAACTGTACTTGTTGTTACAAATCAACATAATAATAGAAGCGTTACTGTCAGAATTAATGACCGCGGGCCGTTTGTTCCTGCAAGAATTATCGATGTTTCCAGAGCAGCGGCGGAACAGCTTGATATGATTGTTACAGGAACAGCTCCTGTCACAATCGAAAGTGTTGACAGAATTGTTTTATCGCCGCCTGTTATCGGCGCTCAAGTAATACCTCAAGTTAGAGCAACGGAAGTTGATGTTCATGCAGAGGATGCGCTTGTTGCACCTGCGGCTGCGCCTGCGCCTTTATTTACTTCGCAGCCTGTTATTATTCAGCCTCCTTCTCAGTTTAGGTTCATACCTTCAATTAACATTGTTCCGGAAAAGAGCTATCGTATTCAGGTTGGTTCTTACAGTGTTGCAAGAAATGCAGTTACCACATTTGACAGGTTAAAAAACGCAGGGTTAAATCCGGCTTACGAAAGACATGTAGACAGTTCAAGCGTAGAATTCTACAGGGTGGTTCTTGCAGGTATACGCGGTATTGATGTACAAACAACTGCCGAAAAGCTCAGCGCTGCAGGTTTTAGAGAAGCCATTATCCGGGAAGAAAACTAATTTGTAGCAGCAATTATTTATAATGAGAAAAACCATTCAGCTTAACCGCGCTGCATTACGGGCGGACTTGCTTCTGCTCCTTACTGCGGCTATTTGGGGTTTTGGCTTTGTTGCACAGCGTTCTGGAATGGAACATGTAGGCCCTTTTACTTTTAATGGAGTTCGCTTTTTATTGGGATGCCTCTTTCTGCTTCCCTTTATTATTGTTAGACGAAAGCGCTCAAAAGTAAAACACATTTCACTACAGCGTCTTCTCTTGCCTGTTCTTGCTGCGGGAAGCTGTGTTTTTATTGCCGTTTTAATTCAGCAGTTTGGTATAATGTTCACAACTGCCGGTAATGCCGGTTTTATTACCGGCCTCTATGTGGTGTTTACTCCAATCCTGGGAATATTTCTAAGAAGAAAAACCGGTTATGCCACATGGTTTGGATCTATTCTTACTTTTATTGGATTGTATTTTATCAGTATTGCCGGCCGTCCTTCGATAAATCCTGGCGATATCATCATAATTATCAGTGCATTTCTTTGGGCAGTACACGTATTGCTTATCGACAGATTTATGAATACTGATATTAAACGCGAAGAAACAATCGACCCTATCGAGCTTTCCGCCGGGCAGTTTGCTGTTTGCGGCATTTTAATGATGTTGGGTGCAGTTTTAGCCGAACCCCATGTAATTCCGGCAGTTGAACGCATTAATCCTGCTCTGTTAATTGATGGTCTTTTTGAATGGCAGCCTTTTCCTGTACTTGTTTCGGCAATTGGAGCGGGAGAGATTTCTCTTTCGCTGGATATATTAATCCCCATTCTGTATGGAGGTCTTTGTTCTGTAGGGATTGCGTATACTTTTCAGGTAGTTGCACAGCGTAATGCGCCCCCTGCCCATGCGACGATTATCCTGTGTTTTGAAGGATGTTTCGCTGCATTTGGCGGTATGTTGCTGCTCTCGGAAAAAGTGGGGTCGTGGACATTGCTGGGTTTTGCGCTTATGTTAACCGGAATGTTGGCTACCCAGTGGGAAGTAATCAGAGGTGCAAAAAAGGTAACCGGGTAAGACAGGATACTGGCTTGTTTTTTATTTTACCTATTGTTAGATTAGAATTATGGCGATACCATTATCTCCCTACCGCTTGAAAAAAGCACGGGAAGCTTATAATTATTTTAATATTTTTAATGCTGTTTCCTGGAATTTGCTTGTAGGGATAGTTATCACGCTTTTTGCCCTGCGATTGGGCGCATCCTCAACGTTTATCGGGCTTTTAGGCGCTTCTGCTTATTTAGCTCATTTTATGCTGCCTGTAGGAAAACTATTTGCCTCGCGTTTTTCAATAATAGGTATTTTTAGTACTACATGGATTTTACGATCAATTAGCATGATATTTGCAGCAATAGCTCCATTTTTTGATTATGCTGGCTACCGGAGTACGGCTCTTTTATTTATTATGATAGGTATTTTCTCGTTCCATACCCTGCGTGGAATTGGAATGATTGGAAATAATCCTGTTATAAATTTTTTAGCATCTGGGCCGGATAGAGGCAGTTACATGACCCAGATTCAAATAACAAACAGCATAATTGGAATGTCCGTTAGTTTTCTTGTTGCAATGATATTGGGTTTTGATCCGCCGATTTTTGTATTTTCCATATTGCTAATCGCAGGAGTAGTTACCGGAATTATCAGCGGTATTGCAATGAAAAAAGTACCTGAGCCGCCGCGTGTGGAAAATGCCAAAAAAAGGAGTTTTCCGGGTATTTTTAAAGAAGCCTTTTCTCAGGATGCTTTAAGGCATTTTTTGGCAATTCTCTTTCTTGTTGCACTTGTATCTGGAGTTACGCGAACATTTGTGGTAGTTTATGCACGTGAAGTATTTGGTCATAATGACGGATTAATTTCCTTGTATTCGGTTTTTGGCGGGCTTGGTTTTTTAATGGTTGGCCTGATTGTAAAATTCCTTGTTGACAGGCTTGGCGCAAAACCGCTTTTTTGGGTTTCTGTAATTACAGGCCTTATCAGTCTTTTGCCGGTTATCTTTTTCCCGGCATCTGCACTGGAAAATGTTACCGGAACCATTTTATTAATGGTTTTTGTGTTTTTCATGTTGAATTTTGGTTTTCTTGGCTCTGAAGGAATTGCACAAACATATTTTATGGGATTAATTCCACCGGAAAAAATGCTCGATATGAGTATTCTGTATTTTTTTATTTTTGGTATTGCAGGTGCCGGCGGTACTTTCCTTTCCGGCCTTTTTCTGGATTTTTTACATTTTATAGGAGTATCTCCTTTTATTTCATTTAAAATTCTTTTTGGTATTATGATTACTTTGATAATTATCACTCTTGCCATGCAGAAAAAAATGAAACCATTAGGTTCTTTGCCTTTGCGTAATGCGTTGGAAGTTATCTTTTCTGCAAGAGATCTTAGGGCGATAAGCATACTGGACAAACTGGACAAAGCGCAGGATTCCAAAGAAGAAGAGGTTCTGATAGGCGCTTTGCACGATACTCCATCCCCTCTTGTTATCGATGGCTTGCTGGATCGAACCCGTTCGCCAAGGCTTGCAACAAGACTGGAATCTGTCAGGGCGCTTGAAAAGTTGGAAACATTAAGCAAAAATGCCGAAAAAGTTTTAATCGATGACGTAGTTAATAATCCATACACAACAGCGTATATTTCTGCGCGTATTCTTGGAAATCAAAATTGTAAAGATGCAATCCCGCTGCTTAGGGAGTTTGCCGTTTCAAACGATTACATGCTGGCAGGTGAAGCTCTCATTGCGCTTGCAAGAATGAATGATGAAGACTTCCGGCAGGAAATTGAAAGGATCATTTTAAATACGGAAAATCCACGCCTTAAGATCATGGGTGCAGAGGCTTTGGGAATATACCGTAATGCCCATTCCATTCCGGTTTTGTTCGATATCCTTCGCGGAAAGAATCCTCCTTTGTATTTAAGGGACGAGGTTGTTTTGGCAATTTCTGCAATTCTTGATACTCAAGGAAAGTTTTACAAAATATTAGTCAGATACATGGCAAATAACTCTCATGCCCTTATGCTTGCAAATGATGAAGTTGAATTTACCGTTGAATATATCAATAATATCTTGAGTAAGAAAAAAACATCTAAAAACAAATTGTTAAAAAATAGAATATCTTTGGTTATGTCATTTGCCGAAACTTTTCATAAAGTTGTTAACAGCTATATTAAAGATAAAGACGGTGTAGAAATTTCTCAATGGATTTTGGAACTTCCCGATGGTTCAAAAACTTCCGAATATATTAAACAGGTTTTTTCTGAAACTGCTGTTGATGAAGATTTAAGCGCCGATGATTGTCTGCGTCTTTTAATTGTCCATTGGGCTGCGCAGGAGCTGCGGGTTTGGGCAGCGATAACAAGTTAGTAAAACTGAATATGATTGATAAATCAGCAGCCGCCAGCCGGCTTGGTACAGAACCTGTTGGTAAATTACTGTTAAAATTTTCCATCCCCGCGATTACCGGAATGCTTGCCACTGCGCTGTATAATGTAGTAGATCGTATCTTTATTGGTCATGCTGTAAACGAAATTGCCCTTGGCGGTATTTCCCTTGTGCTTCCCTTGATGACTATTGGTATGGCTTTTGCCATGCTTTTTGGAATAGGGGCTGCAAACATGATTTCCTTGCGGCTGGGGCAGGGCAAAAAACATGAAGCAGAAAACGGTCTTAACCATTGTTTTCTTTTGCTGGCAGGTACTGGCATTTTTTTGCTGGCAGCAGGACTTTGTTTTCTTGATCCAGTTCTTTCCCTGATGGGTGCAGCAGACGGCAGTGAAGCGCTGGGTTATGCCAGAGATTATTTTCGCATAACACTTTATGGCTGTCCTTTTTTTCTGGTAAGTTTTGGGTTATCTCATTGTACAAGAGCGCAGGGTTTTCCAGGCATTACAATGATCGCAATGATACTTGGAGCAGTTCTTAATATTGTTTTTGATATTATTTTTATTTTGTGGTTTAATTGGGGTGTAGAAGGCGCAGCCTGGGCAACAGTTATTTCGCAGTTTATTTCGTCTGTTTATATTCTTCGTTTTATCCTAAGCAGCAAAGCTGTCGTTAAACTAAAAATAGGTTTATTTAAACCAAAACCTGCAATCATTATGCAGATAATGGCTTTGGGTTCGGCTCAAGCATTGCTTCAATTCCTGATATCTGTAGTACAAATTTTATACAACAAAAGCGCCGGCTGGTACGGAGAAATTTCGCTTGGAACGGCAAATGGCGGCGATATAGCTCTTTCTGGCATGAATATTACTGGTGTGATTTTGATGCTTATACTTATGCCTGTATTTGGCATCAATCAGGGAGCGCAGCCAATACTTGGCTACAACTATGGCGCTAAAATGTATGACCGTGTTTTACGTGCATATCTTAGCGCAATAACCGCTGCTACGTTTATTTGTATTGTTGGTTTTGTCATGGTTCAGATTTTCCCTGTGCAGCTGGTAAAATTGTTTGCGCCAAATGGAAGCCCTGCATTAATGGAATTCGCTCCAAGGGCAATGCGTACCATGATGATATTGATGCCTTTTGCCGGGTTTCTTGTTGTTTCTACCAATCTTTTTGTAGTAACAGGCCGTCCAAAAATATCGATTTTTCTGTCAATGTTAAGGCAATGTATTATTCTCATTCCATGTATTATTGTTTTTGGAAAATTTTGGGGGCTTTGGGGTGTAATTGTTGCTACTCCGGTTGCTGACGGTTTTTCGTTGATTATAACCGGCGTTTTGATTTCTATTGAGCTTAAAAAACTGCGAAAAGTTTCCGGGAAGTAGCTAGTATTTCTGATATCCGTGGTAGAGCAGGAGGAGTACATAGTAATTATGATACAGGATTACCATTCATTTCCAAACATCTTGACGTAACAAAAAAGTTTCTGTAGCGTTATACATATATGGGTAGATACAGTGGGAGAGGAATAATCTCAATAATTTTTGTCAGATTAGTCATCGCTTTTACTATTATTATAGTCGTTTTTGTAGGAATTGGTCTGGGATTGTCCCTTGCAATGACCGCAAATATCAGAAATCAGGAGAATTTTGTTGAATTTGCGCCTGCTCTTCCAACCAGACTCCTGGATATTAACGGTACGCTTATTACTGAATTTGCCTCAGACGAAAAGAGGGAACTGGTTTCGATCAGCGAATTGCCCAGACATTTAATCCATGCAGTTCTTGCGCGGGAAGATCCGGATTTTTATAACCACAAAGGTTTTAGCCTTAGGGGTATTGCCCGGGCTGCCTGGGGACAGTTAAGCGGCAAAAGTTTGGGCGGCGGCTCTACAATTACTCAACAGGTAGCAGGTACACTGTACACTAACCGCAGCGAACGGACTATCAGGCGCAAGGTCAGAGAGCTATGGTGGGCATTTCAGATAGAACGTCGTTATTCAAAGGACGAGATTCTGGAAATCTATCTTAATTATATGCCGATGGGGCCGGGTACTTATGGTGTCGAAACAGCAAGCAGGTATTTCTTTGGTCATAGCGCAAGAGATGTCAGCATTGCCGAAGCCGCAGTTCTTGCAGTTTTACTTTCCGGCCCAAACCGTTTTGATCCTTTAAGAAATCCGAATCTTGCCATGGACCGGCAGCATTTTGTGCTTGAACGAATGGTTTATTTTGGTTATGCCGA
This sequence comes from Treponema sp., assembly GCA_031281025.1. Lineage (GTDB taxonomy): Bacteria > Spirochaetota > Spirochaetia > Treponematales > Breznakiellaceae > WQXQ01. The sequence continues at coordinate 10,279 of JAITFY010000119.1, forward strand.
CAAAGATGAAGCAGAAGCTTCTTATGCTGAATACTGGGAAAACTTTGATTGGACAAGACCCTCTCTTTCGGCGTATCTGACTCGTGAAGATAGAGCTCCGTGGTTTAGTGAATATGTACGCCGTGAACTTGATTCACTGATGTATGGCACAATGGATTATTACCGCGATGGTTACGTTGTACATACAACGCTTAACCTGGCTCATCAGGAAGCAGCAGAAAGAATCATGGCACAGGGGCTGGAAAGAGCCAACAGGGAATATGCTGCAACAAGCAGAAGAGGCAATTTTTCGGCAGAACGGAGAATCATGCCCATTGTTGATTTATTGACACTGGCTTTTGATATTACAGATATCCGCAATATTGCATTTACACAAAATGAAGCAAGAGCAGCTTCCCGCTATTCAGGGGTAATCAATCCAATTGTAGATTTGGCAGCTCTTGCCTTTGATATTCCTGAATTAAAAGATATAACCAGTCATGGTTTTGACAGAATGAGAGAGCGTACTCAACAAACTGTGGTAGAAGGCGCATTAGTTTCAATAGAAAATGAAACCGGATATATAGTTGCAATTGTCGGCGGTTCCAGATTTGATGAATCGAATCAGTTGATACGCGCAAGCCAGGCCAATGTTCAGACAGGTTCTGCAATTAAACCTTTGTATTATTCCGCAGCTCTTGATACCCGCAGATTTACGGCGGCATCCATGATTTACGATGAGCCGGTTGTTTTTTTTAATGACGATAATACGCTTTATGTACCAACAAACTATGCAGGAAGATGGAGAGGCTCTATTCTTATGTTTGATGCGTTATCTTTATCTTTAAATATTCCATCCATTACGATTATGGAATCAATAGGATTTGATGCTTCAATCAACAGGTCTGCTACGCTTTTAGGTTATACCGATGAAGGTACTATCCGCAGGCTTTTCCCGCGTGTTTATCCATTGGCGCTTGGTGTTACTTCTACATCGCCTTTACGAATGGCAAGAGCATTTGCGATTTTTGGAAATGAAGGGCGTGATGTTACCCCAATTGCAATTCGCACAATAGAGGATCGTAATGGCAGAGTTGTTTTTGATGTTGAAAGAGATGTGCGGCAAAGACAGCAGAGGGCAGGAGCCAGAAATCAGGTTGTTAGTCCTCAGAATGCTTTTATTATGACAAGAATGATGGAGTTTGCCGGGACATCAGGTACTCTTACAGGCGGAACAGGAGGCGGCAGATTTATTTTTAGGAATGAAGATGGCACGACGTTCAGGATGCCTGTAGCCGGTAAAACCGGAACTACTCAAAACTGGACTGATGCATGGACAATAGGGTATACCCCCTACTATACCACGGCAGTTTGGTTTGGTTTTGACAGACTTGGTAATTCTTTGGGTATTTCGCAAACAGGCGCAGCGCTTGCTGCTCCCGTTTGGGGTGACATGATGCGTGAATTACACATAGGCCTGCCTCAAAGAAATTGGGTAAGACCATCAGGCATTGTTGATGTAACTGTTTGTAGAAAGTCAGGCCGGTTAAGAAATGCGCATTGTAATGAAGGAGCGGTAACACTGCCGTTTATGGTAGGAACCGCACCAGGTACTGTTTGCACTATTCACGGAGATTCTACTTTTCGGCCAATTCCGGTTGCCAGTAGCATGTTTGGTGTAGATGATGCTTTGTTGGGAGCACTATCTCCATTGCCCCCATTGCCGGACATATTCTCAGATTTTCAAATTATTCCGCCAAGAAGCAGCCAGGATAATCAAAGAACTGATCCGAATCCCAGAATAGAAACAAGAACCCCAATGTTAAACAATCCGTTTTTAGATGATGATATAGACACAACACCTTCTGATATTATTCCAGTTAACGAACCTGATAATACAGAAAGCAGCTTGCCAGATAGACTGCCAGAAAGCATACCTGCTATAATTCCCGAAACTACAAGATTTGTTACGCAAGATGAGAACGAAGACAATCTGCCTTCGTGGAATCCATTAGATTAAGCTAAGGTTAAAGATCGCTTCTTTGCGCGGGATGTTTACGGATTTTAAAACTAACTTGACGTTTTCGTTTGGTTGTACATCCTTCTGTACAGGAACTTGTGTTTCCAGAGCAAGTGAAGGTATTATCACCTGCATTCGATTTCCTTTATTTTCCAGAGTGACAGCATCCCAAACAGAATCTTTTTTATCACTGAGATAGACCATTATCCAGTGACTGTTGGATGCACGTTCCGCCTGACTGGCAGCAACAGCAGCTGCTTCACTAAAGCCAAGACGCGCAGAAATTTCGTCAATGCCAAGCACTGGTTCTCCGCGAAGAAAAGCGCGTAATTGCAAGTGTGCAAGAAGATCTGTGTAACGGCGCAGCGGGCTTGTAACCTGCGTGTAAATGTCGAGCCCCAAACCCTGATGGCAGCCAGGTTTGGTCGAAAAGATACGCGGCCTCATGCCGCGGCGTAGCTGCCAGGAACCTGCAAGGCCGGATGGAACTGCTTTCTGAATTTCCACATCCTGGCTGATATACGGGAATGGGATATCTTTTGAAGCAGCCCAGCTCCCCGCTCCTTCACCGGCTGCAATCATGCACTCTCTTACCATGGAAGCCGAACGGTAGTTTAAAACAGGTTCAATTTTTACATTTTCATTATTAACAGTTATGTGAACATCCGGCAATTCAATGTTCACCGCTCCCTGATTGCAGCGGCGTGAATAAATACGTTGTGACAATTCATAAAGTGCGCGTAAAACATTTGCATCGGGAGTGTCTGCGCTGTCCATTTCTCTGTCTGCTTCTTCGTAGGTAATCCGGCGTACCTTTATAATCGAAGGAAAAATATCTGTATTTGTTACAGTTCCGCTTTTGTCAACTGTCATTTTAAAAGTAAGCGTTAATGATTTTTCTGATTCCTTTAGCTTAAACAACTCAAGAGTTTCTTCGGATAACATCCTGATAATGTTTTCTGGAAGATAAAGGGTAACTCCTCTTTCGCGTGCTTCTTTTTCTGCAGGACAATCAAAGGAGATAGACGCTGCAGGATCTGCAACATGAACATAGAGTATACTTTCTTCCGGAGTTTTTTCTATCGAGATGGCATCGTCCGGGTCATTGCTCCAGGGACTGTCAATGGCGAACGCGGCAAGGTGACACAGATCGCTGCGCTCTTCATGCTCTGGAGCATCGGGACAAATACTTGCGCTGCTTTGCGAAATACCATAGCGGCAAGGATGAGGGTTTGTCTCTTTTGTCCAGAAGCCGGTTTTAAGGAGCAGTGAATGAGCATCTTCGGGAGTTTCGCTAATTCCCAGGTCCTTCATGGTGCGGCTTTTTACGGATTTTCCAAGAGCAAGCGCTTCCACGTCCTGAAAAAAACGGAGCTGCTGTGCCAAACAATCGGGAGCGATAAGATTTGTACCGGATTTTTTTAAAAAGATTTTTATTTGTTCCAAAAAAAGACTGCGTTCATCTGTTTCACGCAATTTTTCACTTCGTTTTTTTTCTTCTGATTCAACTTCATTTTTGGATCTAGGTATCATTGCTTCGATAGTACCGGAAAAATAAAGACCATCCTGCAGCAGGGAGTATATAGCAAACGTCGAAGCTGGTGTGTATTCATTACAAATTAAGGATGCCAATTCTTTTAAGGAGACAGATACTGCATCATCTGAAAGCAGCTCCCACGCTTCTATAACCGCTTCATCTGACCACTTGATAGAAACAATGCTGGAACTGTCAATATCTTTAAAATTTTTCACAGGTCCCGGATGCAGCTGCAAAATGTCTTTATCCCTGACCTTTAGTTGTTCGTTATTCTGAAGAGTAATTGTAATTTTCCCATCCGCCCGGTCTTTTACAATAGCAGGTTTCCCCTTGTAAATTACAAGCGCTCCATCTTTAATCATTTTATCATTATAATTGAGTGTAGTAATATTTAAAAGGTATATTTACGCAAATTAAATTGCTTCCACATAGACATATTCGCGTAATTCTTCTGCGTGGGTGCGGATTTTTCTTAATGCCCGCATTTCAATTTGGCGGACAGATTCGGGAGAAATATCCATCTTGTTGCCTATTTCCCTTAAAGTATAATACTCACTGCCGTTTAACTGAAAACGATAATTGATGATTCGCCGCTCTCTGTCTTTCAATTTATTTAAAATGCGCATAGTGCCGTCACGTGATACCTGCTTCATAAGGTATTGTTCCGGGCTATAGGTATAATCTTCATGAATGTCCATAACACTAACAGAGCTGTCACTATAATCAAATGGAATAGATTCAGACGCTATATTGGTAAAAGAATCGACATCTTTAACAGGAATTCCCAGTTCTTTGGCAATATCGATATTTGTCGGCTGATGCATTAAGGTTTGGCACAAAGAATGGTATGTTTGCTGAATTCTTCGCAAAGTTTCTTCTTTTCGCTGTGGTAAACGGACAATACGCTGCTTGTTGGTAATATAGCGGGTAATAAACTGCCTAATCCACCAGCTTGCATACGTGCAAAAACGAACGTTTTTTCTATAATCGTATTTTCCTGCAGCCTGGAGCAAACCAATGTTTCCTTCCTGAATGATGTCCATAAGGGAGGCTTTTGATACATTGTATAAACTGGCAATTTTCACTACAAGCCGTAAATTGGAATTTACCAGCTTATGCAACGCAATTTGCGAAACTCCTTTACTTCCATTTTGAATCTTCCTGGATAATTCCAATTCTTCTTCAAACGATAAAAGAGGATAAACTTTTATCTGTTTAAAGTAAAAATCGAGTAAGTTTTCATTAGATTTAGGCGCTTTTTTATGCATTATAAACTCCCAATACATATATAGCAGAATCTATGCCAAGCTAGCCCATATTCGGAAAACGCATATAACTCCTTGCTGTATAAGGAATTAAGTTAAAATATTTTATGTTTAGTTTTTTTTAATTTTATATTACTGTATTGTTTTTTATACATTTGTTATAGTTTTTGTATAAGATTTTAGCTCTTCCTATAGTAATAATTGTTTTTAAATGATATATTTGAGCATGGCTTGTGGAATTACTGCGACGGAAAAAAACGGGGATGTTTACTATTTTGTACAATGGTCTGTACTTTCCAAAGCAGATCGTTATGAAATTATCAAAAAAGTCCCTGCTCTTGCCGGAGTTTTTGAAGTCTACTGGATGGACGAAAAAAAACGCCTTAGATTGTTTATTATAGGAAAAACCGATTACGGAGGACTGCGAAGCGAATTACGCAGGGTTATAGATCCCGAATTGTGCAGAGGTGACGAAAAAGCCATAAAAATACTGGAAGAAAAAGAGATGTGGTATCGTTATGCCCCCACAGATTCTTCCAATGTTATGGCAGATATAAATTGGTATTATATGCAAAACTATTTTCCGGAAAATAAAACTATAAAAAATTCCGGACGTTATCAAAACATTTTCCTAAAAGAATCCGCTCCCGATAAATTAATGTGGGTTCCATGATCGAATATATAGTACCTTCTAATATTGATGACAGGATATTACGTCGTGCTGCGAAATTACTGGAGGATGGAGGATTGGTTGCTCTTCCTACAGATACCAGCTGGAGTATTGTTTGTTCAATTAAATCCCGCGCGGGTGTTAAAAAACTAAGAAAGTTTTCGGGGGAAAGGGACGAGAGGCACTTTACCCTTTTGTGTTCAAGTATTTCTCAGTTTGCAGAAGTTTGCAAATTGGATAATACCCGGTACAGGTTAATAAACCGTCTTTCTCCCGGTCCTTATGTATTTATCCTAAAGACACTATCAGGAACCGAGAAATTTTTGGATATCCGCCGTCAGGAACTTGGAGTGCGTATTCCAGATTACCCGGTACCAATCCGCTTGATAGAAACTTTGAATCATCCGCTTTATTCGATAACAGCAAAAAAAAGCATGACAGGCAGCGAAAAAATGGAAGATGCTGGTGAAGAGATCAAACCTGGTTTGCTTCCGTCAATCCCCGAAGACGAACTCTTTGAAAGCGGCTGGGAACTTGAAGACATTGACGGGCTTGATCTGATCCTGGACAGCGGAGAAGAGCGGGAACGCATTTTTTCTACGATTCTTGATATGTGTGAGGATGAGATCAATGTATTGCGCCAGGGGGCAGGGCAGTGGCCTATTTGAACATTAAAGCAAGTTAGATTATATTTACATATAGATGAGAATCAATAAATTACTTAAAATAATTTTTAGAAGAAGGGTCCTTGTCACCCTTACTATTCTTGCCCAAATTGCCTTGTTTTTTATCCTGATAATGGCAGGCAGATATGAAAGATATATTTATATAACTTTTACCGTACTAAGTGTTGTTGTATGTGTTTATTTAATAAATAAAACCGAAAAACCGGGTTATAAGCTTACATGGATTTTTTTGATATTATTATTCCCGCTTTTTGGCGGTATTCTTTATGTCATGCTTAACTTTTGGTCGAATCCAAAAAAAATCAGAAAAGCCCTTAATCGTAATATTAACGATACCCAAAAAGCATTTTATCTTCCCGGGAATAAACTTGATGAATTAATTAACAAGTATCCCGAGTTTAAAACCAATGCTCATTATTTACAGGAACATGCCGGTTTTCCTGTCTATGGCAACACCAGGCAGATGTACTTCCCGTCTGGTGAATCTTTTTTTGACAAAGTGCTTGATGAACTTAAAAAAGCAAAAGAGTATATTTTTGTTGAATTCTTTATTTTAAAAAAAGGACTCATGCTCGATTCCATATTAAAAATACTGGAGCATAAAGCTGCAGAGGGTCTTGATGTCAGAATCATGTATGATGATTTAGGCTGCTTTTTTACGCTGCCGACTGATTTTAAGAAGCAATTAAAGGAAAAAGGAATAAAATGTTTTGTTTTTAATCCATTCAGACCGATTGTATCATCACTGCAGAACAACCGCGATCACCGTAAAATTATTTCGATAGACGGCAAAGTCGCTTTTACCGGCGGCTTGAATTTGGCTGATGAATATATAAACGCTGTTGAACGTTTTGGACACTGGAAGGATGCAGCAATTATGATCGAAGGAGACGGCGCCTGGTCTCTTACTTTAATTTTTTTGCAAATGTGGAATTTGGGTTTTAAAGAAAAAGATGATTATGCGGCTTTTTATCCAAAAAAGGACAGCATCATTGAAGAAGAACATGAATCCTGGGGATATGTTCAACCGTACGCCGACAGCCCCATAGATCGTGAAAATGTAGGAGAGCATGTATATATCCAAATAATGAATCACAGCAAAAATTACTTGTATATCAATACACCTTATTTAGTTGTAGATGATAACCTTTTATCCGCATTAACGCTTGCAGCCAAAAGCGGTGTTGACGTGCGTATAATTACACCTCACCGCTGGGACAAAAAAATATTGGCAATAACATCACGTTCATATTACCGCAGGTTAATTAAAGCCGGAGTAAAAATTTACGAATATACATCTGGTTTTAATCACGGAAAAACTTTTGTTTCCGATGATAAAATCGCGACTGTTGGCACAACCAACCTTGATTTTCGCAGCCTGTATCTTCATTTTGAATGTGGTATAATCCTGTACGCAGGTCTTACCATCAAGGAAATCAAAGAAGATTTTATGCGCACTCTGGAAAAATCCAAAGAGATTACATTAAAAGATTGCTCGCGCAATGCCTTCCAAAGTGTTATCCAGGATGTATTGCGTATTTTTGCCCCGCTTATGTGAAGTTATTCTGCTGCTTTATAATTATACACCGGTTTGATCACTTTTAGTAATTTTGCTGTTGGCCCTATATTCGTTATAATGTCGTCCATGTTTTTATACGCCATAGGGCTTTCATCCAAAGTTTTTTGATTTACCGATGTTGAATAAATTCCATCCATTGCTTTTTTGTATTCTTCCATATTTAATGTTGCAAACGCCTTGTTTCTGCTCATTAATCTGCCTGCACCATGCGGAGCCGAAAAATTCCAGTCTGGATTTCCCAGCCCTTCGCAAATTAAACTGCCATCCCTCATATTAATTGGAATAATAAGTTTTTCGCCTAACTTGGCGGAAACTGCTCCTTTGCGCAGGATCATCAATTCGGTATCCATGTAGTTATGAATTGTCGAAAATTGTTCATGAATATTATCTTGTGGAATTTTCATTTCCGATAAAATAATAGACATCATTGCTTTCCGGTTAATTAAAGCAAAATGCTGAGTGATTTTCATATCATTAAGATAATCATCAAAAAGATAACCGTTTGCATAAGCCAGTTCTTTTGGAATATCAGTTATTACTTGTTTTCTTCTTTTATCTATCATGGGTTGAATTTCTTTGTCTTTTCCTTCGGCTTTTAGTTCATTTATATATTCACAAATATCAATTCTGCTTTTTTTGTTTAACTGATTCCATGCTTCATTCTGATAGTATTCGGCTATTTCCTTGCCCAAATGACGGCTGCCGGAATGTATCACAATGTAAAGGTTATATTCATCATCTATGTTAACCTCAACAAAATGATTTCCGCCTCCGAGTGTTCCTATGCTTTTTCTTGCCCGTAACATATTAAAGGAAGGACAACGCATATTTTCCAGCGTTACCTTTTCTATGTATTCATGTTCGTTGTCTCTTATATTCATCCCGCTGGGAATATTTATATTGATTACTTTATCAAGGAGTACAGGATCAAAGTCTTTTGCAGCTGGTAAATCTGCTTTAATGACAATAGTTTCTATTCCACAGCCAATGTCAACGCCAACCAAATTAGGAACGATTTTATCGCTTATAGTCATGGTTGTTCCAATGGTGCAGCCTGCTCCTGCATGAACATCCGGCATTAGGCGGATTCTACTGTCTTTTACAAATTGTTGATCGCAGAGGTTTTCTATCTGGCTTCTGGATAATTCATCCAGTGAGTTAGTGAAAACTTTTGCTGTGTTATATTTTCCGGTAATTTCCAACATAGTTAACTCTCAAAAATCTCCTTTGTTTACTGCCATTTAATGACTCAGCGGCCGACGGGAATCGCCTTCCAGTCGCAAACCTGCTTCAGCGGCCGACGGGAATCGAACCCGCGTCACGAGCTTGGGAAGCTCGGGTAATGCCATTATACGACAGCCGCAGTTTTTCCCATGATCCAGGGCTGAATCGAACAGCCGACCTGCCGCTTAGGAGGCGGCCGCTCTATCCACTGAGCTACTGGACCTGTATTCAGAGTATCATCAGTATATCAGATTGTCAATGCTGATAGAAATTGCCGGCTCCTCATTAACACAAAGTCTTTTAGCTGGGGGTTTACCATTTATGCGTTTTTAATTGCCGCCATATTCGTGTTGATGTCATGCTCGCAGCTGCGCATTGCAAGGATTGTTTTTTCGATCAGGAGATCCAATTCCCAGCCCAATAGCGCTGCGCCGTCTTCAATTGTTTTTCGTGAGCAGCCGGCGGCAAAGGCAGGGGTTTTGAATTTCTTTTTAACGGATTTTACTTCCAAATCCATTACACTTTTGGATGGTCTGATAATGGCAACTGCCCAGATAAGGCCGGTCAACTCATCAGAAGCAAAGAGGATTTTTTCCATGAGATGTTCGGGTTTGATTTCTACAGTAGTCAGGCCGTAACCATGACAACACACAGCACGGATCAATTCTTCGCTGACGCCGGCTGGACGCAGCAATTCTGGGGCTTTAATGCAATGCTGGCTGGGAAATTGCTCAAAATCAATGTCGTGCAGCAAACCTACGATAGCCCAAAACTCTTCCTCGTTATTAAAACCCTGATCTTTTGCAAACCAGCTCATCACCCCTTCCAACGTTAAAGCATGCTGTAGATGAAAAGGGTCCTTGTTGTATTGTGTGAAAAGCTGCCAAGCTTGTTGACGATCAATTCCGGTAGTCATGTTATTACTGTACATTAAATGCTGTGCAGGGGCAAGGTATTTAACCCGCTTACGCAACGCTCAGTATGGCCAATCTGTAATCCCGCCAATATCAAAAACTTGTGTATATCCTTTATTCACCAGGATATTTGCCGCATTTGCAGACCTTCTTCCTGCCTGGCAATAAACAAATATTAAAGCATTTTTATCGGGCAGTTCGGCTTCCGCTCTGATTCCAAGCTCGTTAACCGGAATTAAAACAGCTCCGTTAATATGTCTTGCCATAAATTCTTCGTAGGTTCGAACATCTAGCAGAATAAAGTTGGTCTCGTTCTGCATCATTTGATATGCAGTTTCTGCTGTGATTTTTTGATAGACAGCTGTATTTGTTGAATTGCTGGAACATGCACATAATAAACAAATAATCGATAATATCGTTAGGATGTTATCTGTGTATTTTAATCTTGTCATAATGTTATATTACCAAATAATAACATACATGGTATAATTAGTCATGCATATTACAGAGCAAGTCGCCGTACTGGTTCTTCAGATTGGGATTGTTTTATTTGCAGTGCGCCTGTTTGGACAGTTGGCAAAAAAGATGGGAATTCCTTCTGTATTGGGCGAATTAACAGCAGGTATTCTCATTGGCCCATTCGCATTGGGCGGTATCGCTTTGCCGTTTTTCCCCGATGGCATTTTCCCTCTGCCTGCGGGCTTCCCCGAAACTTACACACTTGCGGTAAGCATTGAGTTGTACGCCTTCGCTACCGTTGCATCAGTCGTTTTATTATATATGTCCGGTTTGGAAACCGATTTAAGTATGTTCCTGCGATATTCAATCAAGGGCGGCGTTATAGGAATCTGCGGAGTTTTATTAACTTTTACTGCCGGAACGCTTGTCAGCGCAATTCTGCTAAATGCCAGTTTTTTTGATCCTTTCTGCATGTTTTTGGGTGTGGTTTGTACTACTGGATCAGTTGCCATAAGCGCCAGAACTCTCTCGGAAAAGAAAAAAATGGATTCGCCGGAAGGTGTTACGATTTTATCTGCAGGAATTATCGAAGATGTCCTTTGGATCATTCTTCTGGCAGTTGTGCTTGGAGTTATTTCCAATATACAGGAACAAACAACAGATGCAGTTTCTGCTCAGGCAATTTTATTGTTGGCAGGAAAAATATTTGGTCTTTGGCTGGGTGTTACCGCTCTTTTATTGATCTGTTCAAAATTGATTGCTTCCTTTTTAAAGTTTTTTAAAAATACTCTGGATTTTTCGGTACTTGCTCTTGGGCTGGCTCTAATACTTGCAGGTCTTCTGGAGAAACAGGGGCTTGCCCTGATCATCGGCGCGTATATCGCGGGGCTTTCGATTTCCAAAACAGATGTTGCGCCGGTGATACAGGAACGTATTCGCGGCTTATACGAATTTTTTGTACCGATGTTTTTTGCCATAATGGGCATGATGGTAAATATCAGAGAAATAATAATTCCAGAGGTTTTAATTTTTGGCGCTTTGTACACATTGGCTGTGATTCTTGCTAAAGTTATTGGCGCTGGTACTCCGGCTTTACTTTTGGGATTCAACAAAAGAGGAGCGCTGCGTATTGGGATGGGCATGAATCCCCGCGGAGAAGGAGCGTTAATTACCTGCGGTATGGGGCTTGCAATCGGCGTTCTTGATAACCGGCTTTTTTCTGCAGCGGTTTTTATGGTATTTCTTACAATTGTTATTTGTCCTCCGTTATTGGCTCTTGCTTTAAAAATTCCCGGACGCGGTACAAGGAAACCTGTTAAACACAACGACAGTGTTCACGAAGAATGGAAATTTGAATCCAAAGAAATTGCCGATCTTGTCATAGACAATCTTTTAAATGAACTTCGCAACGAAGGATTTTTTATTCAAACAATGAACATTAACGAAGGGCTTTCTCAGGCACGAAAAAATGATATCGCCCTTTTTATTACTGAAAAAAACAGAACAATATCGATAGCAACTTCAAAAACCGATATGCCATTTGTAAGAAATGAGATTTACGAGGTTATTCTTGAGCTTTCGCATAACATCGAAAAATTAAAAACGTCTATGGATCCGGTAAAAATGAAAAAAAATCTTTTGGATACCGGTGCCCGCACCACAAAAGATATTTTTGCGCTTATTAATCCAGAATGTATTAAAATGGAATTAAAAAGTGAAACAAAAGAAGAGATAATTACCGAAATGGTAGACGTGCTTGCCGCCGCAGATAAATTAAAAGATAGAAATCTTGTACTAAAAGATGTATTTGAACGTGAAAGAACAATGTGTACTGGCATGGAACATGGCATTGCGATTCCTCATGCAAAGACTGATGGAATAACCGAAACCACTGTAGCAATAGGGATTAAAAAAGAAGGCGTTAACTTTGATTCCCTGGACGGCGAGCTTTCGCGTATTTTTATACTGATAATTTCTCCCAAAAAAGCCTGCAATCTTTATATCGAGTTCCTTGCAGCAGTAGGCGCTATCTTTGGTGATGAAGCTCTTAGGGAAGCGATAATCGAAGCTGTTACGCCACATGAAGCAATAGAGCTGATTAAAAGGCATAAGGGTAAAACCAGCTAATATGTTTATAGCGTTTTTAAACTGATAGTTTGTCCATCCTGGGAGGTATCCGCGGTTACTGTGTCTCCTTCCAGAATAATACCTGCAATTATTTGTTTTGCCAATGGGTTTTCCAGGTCGTTCTGTATCGTACGTTTTAGAGGACGTGCTCCAAACAGCGGGTCGTAACCGCGCTCGGAAATCAGTTTTTTTGCCGCATCTGTTAGCGTTAGAGTGATCTTGCGTTCTGCCAGCCGTTTCATTAATCGCTCCAGCTGAATTTCTACGATTTTTCCAATTTCACCCTTTCCAAGCCGGTTGAAAATAACGGTTTCATCAATGCGATTGAGAAACTCCGGCCTAAAACTCTGTTTGAGTAATTCCATCAGCGAATTACGTATTGTTTCGGGGTTTTTTGCTTCCAGAATCAGATCGGAACCAAGATTACTTGTCATTATGATGATAACATTTTTAAAATCGACAACCCGCCCTTGTCCGTCTGTCAAGCGGCCGTCATCGAGTATCTGTAAAAATACGTTAAACACTTCTGTGTGAGCTTTTTCGATTTCGTCAAAAAGGATAACGCTGTATGGACGCCTCCTTACTGCTTCGGTAAGCTGGCCGCCCTGTTCGTAACCAACATAACCAGGCGGTGCGCCAATCAAGCGGCTTACTGAATGTTTTTCTCCGTATTCGCTCATGTCGATTCTAGTTAGAGCTTTTTCGTCGTTAAAAAGAAAGTCCGCCAGCGTTTTTGCAAGTTCGGTTTTTCCCACACCAGTCGGCCCCAGAAACAGGAACGACCCAAGCGGGCGCGCTGCATCGGAGAGCCCTGCCTTGTTGCGTCTGATTGCATCGGCGACAGCGGCAAGCGCTTCATCCTGACCAACAACCCGCTTTTCAAGTACGTTCTCAAGATCAAGATATTTCTGCAATTCACCGGAGAGCATCTTGGATACAGGAATCCCGGTCCATGCAGCCACTACTGCGGCGATGTCTTCTTCCCTTACTTCTTCGCGTAACAACGCGGAAGTTTCTCCTGCGGCATTTTCCCGTTTGCTCTCCATTTGTTCTGTGAGCATGGTTAGTTGACTTTGCGCTTCGGGAATTTTTCCGTGTTTTACCTCCGCCGCTTTTGAAAGATCGCCTTCTCTCACATAATGGGTTTCTTCTATTTTAAGTTCTTCGATAAGCTGCTTTACTTCACGTATCTTTTGAATATCCAGTTTTTCGCTTTCCCAACGGGCTTTCATCGCATCACGTTCTTCTGTGAGGTCGGCAATTTCCCTTTCCAGTTTTGCAAGGCGTTCTTTGGAAGCAGAATCTTCTTCGCGGGAAAGAGCCTGCTTTTCTATCGATAATTGCAGTAATTTCCGCTCTAGTTTGTCCAATTCTGTAGGCCGGCTGTCCAGCTCCATTTTTAAACGGCTGGCAGCTTCATCAACAAGGTCAATCGCTTTGTCCGGCAAAAACCGGCTTGTAATGTACCTGTCAGATAAACTTGCAGCAGCGACCAGCGCCTCATCTTTGATCCTGACTCCGTGATGTACTTCATAACGTTCTTTTAATCCGCGTAAAATTGCAATCGTATCATGTACGGACGGCTCTGCTGTGTAAACCTGCTGAAAGCGTCTTTCCAGCGCTGCGTCTTTCTCTATGTGTTTACGATATTCGTCTAACGTTGTCGCACCGATACAGCGCAGTTCTCCGCGAGCCAACGCCGGCTTGAGCAGGTTGGACGCATCAGTTGCCCCTTCGGCAGCGCCCGCTCCAACAAGCGTGTGAAGCTCGTCAATAAAAAGGATGATCTTTCCATCTTCGGCCTGCACATCATGGATCACTGCCTTTAAACGTTCTTCAAATTCACCGCGAAACTTCGATCCGGCAACCAATGATCCCAAGTCCAATACAAGAAGCTTTTTACCTTTGAGTCCTTCGGGTACGTCACCCGCAACAATTCGCCGGGCAAGCCCTTCGACAATTGCAGTCTTGCCAACACCGGGCTCACCAATCAATACCGGGTTGTTTTTCGTGCGTCGTGATAACACTTGCATACACCTGCGGATTTCTTCGTCGCGTCCAATAACAGGGTCAAGCTTTTCTTGCCGTGCCAACGCAGTCAAGTCGCGGCAAAAGCGTTCCAATACCTGGTATTTTTCCTCGGGGTTTTGATCGGTAACACGTGTTTTTCCCCGAATTTGTTTTAACGCATCAAGAATGGCTTTTTTATTAACGCCCGCTTTTTTTAATAGATCGGCAGTCTTGCCGTCACATATTGTCATCGCGATCAAAATGTGCTCAGTAGAAACATACGAATCTTTTAACGCGGAAGCTTCAAGCTCGGCTTTTGCCAAAACTTTGGATAATGCCGACGATATAAAAACCTGCGCTGCCGCTCCAAATATTTTCGGCGTCTCCTTAACCAATGTCTCAGTGTCAGCATCAAGTTTTCTGACGTCTCCCCCAATCCGCTCAATGATTGGCGCAGCGATACCGTTTTCCTGCCGCAGCAAAGCCAATAACATGTGCTCGCTTTCGATTTGGGAATGGTCGTTTTTTTGTGCGATGCTTGTGGCTTCGCCCACTGCCTCTTGCGCTTTTATGGTTAGCTTGTCGTAATTCATTCTGGTTTCCTGAGTAAAAGTAATACAAATCCGGCTGCGCCGATGCTGTAATCGGCTTGTTCTTCCCACGCGGCAAATAGACTGCCGGCAACATGGCCTATCTCTGTGTAGACAAAATTTTCGGGCAGGGCGGGTAAGTTGGGGTGGGAAATTTCTGTCCTTTGCACAGTAGAATTAAAAAAAACATCGGTAGAGATTTCTTCTCCTGTTTGTGTTAAACTGGCTGTGCGAAAAGTTCGTACTGCCTGAGAATTGCCTGTTCTTCTTGCTGCTCTGTAATAAATCAAACCGTCATTTCCAAAACGAAGAGTGTCGATATCCCATCCATCTTCATGAGAGAATTGCTGAAATGCAGGGAGCCGTACCGGAAAAGGATTGTTGGAATTAATGTTGAATGACCATGTTTTATATTGGGCAGGCGGATCAGTTGTATCAAGAAAACGTCTATCCAGGTAAAGAAGAGCGATTGGGTTTTCGCCGTAAAAAACAAAACCGCCTAAAGTATACTGCCTAAAAAAATCTCCTGCCGGAAAACGAAACATAATAAGAGCAGAATGTTGTTCATCCATATCCGGTATTTCGTTAGGCATTATTTTTAAAAAACCGTCACGGTTTATTGCCATTACAAGACTGTCTTCTCTTTCATGTAAAAAACGAATATGTAAAGCATAGGGCCATGGAGCAAGTGCCGTATGTAAAACCGCATCTTCGATTGATTCGATGTGGACAGGCCCGTCCAACGAAAGCATAAACCAAAGAGGATGCTCCCCAGTCTGCAAAATCGCCGCTGGCCGCGCTCCCGGCCACATTTCTACCACTGGAGTTTCGACATTTGAAGTACGGGAACAAGCTAAAAATAAATTAAGGATTATTAACGTGATTAAAATCTTCATTTTAAATCCTCTGCAAACGTAATTTTTTTGTTTTTTGGATCACCGGGAATTACGGTAACCTTTCCGTAAAATCTGTCCCAAATTTCCGCATCATCAGTAAACTCTTCATCTGTAACATCTGCCGCTTTTTGGTGAGCATAAAAAATCTCCGGAAACTTAAAGGCTTGCGGCGTCTGCGCAAGACCAACCTTTGCACGTTTTAAATGATTGTTAACAAAAACTGCGATTCCTGTATTGTTAATTTCCTTGGGTGTATCTGTCATGGGAAGCAGAGGAATTACCGCATTGTGTTTTTTGACTTCTGCAATTAATTTTTTTATAAGCAAACTGCTTACCCATGGTCTTGCGCCATCGTGAATAAGTACATAGCTGGGAGGGTGGTGTGCATCGCATTGATGCGAAAGAAATGACAGCGCGTTAAATACAGAAACACGGCGGGAATTTCCTCCGTTAACAAACATCAATTTAGGTTTTTGGGAAACCAGGATTTCTTGCGGCAGCGCTTTACGTGCATGCGCTTCTTCATTCTCTGAAACAGCAATAACAATTGTATCGATATAGGAAACTTTACTAAAAGCAAAAACAGCTTCGCCTAAAACAGTCCTGGATGATGAGGCATCAAGATTTTGAAATTCTTTTTTTATCCCGCCCATACGTGATGACGATCCTGCAGCCAGGATTATTGCAGCAATACTATTCAAGTTCCAACCGCGAAAAGATCATTTGCTGGATTTCGTCTTTTGTCTTACGAAGTGAAATGGAAGCTTCGTCTTCTAAAAGTTTCAATGCAGAATCGTACAGCTTGCGCTCCTGGATGGGGAGTTCTTTTACCTTGCTTCGATGGTATAAGGAACGTACAATGCTGGCGATATCCCTGATGCTGCCCTTTTTAAGGAGTTCAAGATTCATTTGATAACGCATTTTCCAGTCTGTGGGAATTGGGTCGTATTCCTCGCTGAGTAAATCAAGCGCTTTTGTCGCTTCATCTTTTGATACAGTTGGACGGATGCCAAGACTTATCGCTTTATCCACCGGAACCATTATTGTCATGTCGGTTACTTCAAGATAGATAATATAATACGGGATTTTAGAGTCTTTAAATTTCTTTTGAACTATGGATTTTATTACCCCAACGCCCTGGCTTGGATACACAACTTTTTGATCAACTAAAAAGGATTTGCTTTTACTCATTTAATCAATAATACCACAAAACAAAAAAACAGTCGAGACCTTGCGAGAGCTAATCTGCAAAGGAAAAATCATAAAGCCGTTGTAATATAGTTCTGATTTTATCAGCGTAAAGCCTGTCGGCAGCCCATGTTCCTGCAAGCCCTTCATATGTTGGAGCAACACCCCTGCGCACAAACCTGAAACGCGGATTAACCAGCTCCCCGTTAAGAGGTTCAACACAACCGTAGGCTTTTAGGTGCTGAATTTGCGCACGCACACCAATTCGGGCATTTGGGAAAGAAAGACCCGGCTCTCCATTTCCAATCGCGCCAAGTCCTGCAAAGTTATTTTGTTCAGGTTTGACATCACCTCTAAAACTTAAAAAACCTGTTTCCAGAGTCATTTGAACAAAGGCGATATCATGATTTACTCCCTCAAAAGCGGCTTCTTCCGTGTAAATTATTGCCAACATCCGGGCATAACCGGCATCTACTCTTGGGTTATTCTGCAAAAGAAAAAACGCCAGATTTTCAGCGCTTATCATTCCCGCACTCATGATATATATGGGGGGGGCAGGTTTTTTAAGAACGACATTGGAGATTTCAGGGATTTCTGGCTTTTCAGGTTGAATTGTTGCACAGGAAATGGGCATTAAAATTATCAGAAATGCAAGTATTAGAGATGAAATTGTTTTCATGCTTTATTTTCGGCAAAAAAGTGAAAAAACTTTTTATTTCGGTCAAGCACCACGCATGCGCACACCCATATAAGGGTATGAAAACAACACAAAATTTTTACGATGTTCCGATTGAACAACGTCCGCGTGAAAAAATGCTTAACCGCGGGCCGGCATCCCTTTCCGATGGAGAGCTTTTGGCAATTTTATTGAACACCGGCATTAAAGGGAAAAATGTAAGAAAACTGGCAGTCGATTTACTTATGTTTTTGGATAAAAACAAAGATATCCCTCCCGTTACGGAAATTGCCAGATTGTCCGGTATTGGGCAGGCCAAAGCCTGTGCAGTTGCGGCAATGCTGGAATTTGGCAGAAGGCGTTATGGCACTTTTGCTGTCAGCGTTAGACATCCTTCTGATATTTTTAATTTGGTACGGCATTATGCTGATCGCAAACAGGAAAGGTTTATCAGCCTTTCGCTGAACGGCGCTCATGAAGTACTGGCAGTAAGGGTTGTAACCATTGGGCTTGTCAACAAAACGATCGTGCATCCACGTGAAGTTTTTGCAGACCTTATCCAGGACAGAGCTGCCGCTTTTTGCGTTGCGCATAATCATCCATCCGGTAAACTGGTATGCTCACCGGAAGACGAAGAAATTACGGAGCGCCTCCAATCGGCAGCACAGCTGATGGGGATTCACTTTATGGACCATATCATTTTTACAGAAACCAATTGGTGGAGTTTTAAGGTAAATGGAAAATTAAAGGAGAAATAATGCAATGTTGTAATTTTACAAAAACTTTAATATATGCTAGAATAACAAAATGATCAAGTTGCGGTTTGTTTTTACTTTAGTATTCCTCTGTATCTTTCCTTCGCTTGTTACAGGGCGGAATGTAAACGATATTATCGGAGATAATTTTGAAGAAGTAACAGGTACGGGGCTTGAAGTCCATACCAATCCGCTGGGGGTAAGGGTTTTTATTGACGGAGTGTATCACGGACTTACTCCTTTTATTTTGGATAATATTGGAGCTGGGCCATACAATATAAGATTGACCAAAGAAGGATATAGAGATCGGAATCTTAGAGTGATATTATATAGTACAAGCCGGCTGATTGTTTCCATCGAAATGCCAGAGCTGCGAGGAAATGCACAGGTTTCCGTTCTCAAAGCCGAAGGCAGCCCCGAGTCGCTTCCGTTTAATCCGCAAATTCATACAAGCAGGCCCAGTACGCAAAGTGTACTGAATACGCATGACGGATTATCTCTTACAAATAATCAGGCAAATTTAAATCTGCCCATAGGTTATAATACAATAAGAGTCCGCGCCTTTGGCTGGGAAGATGCTTCCATAAACCTAATGGTTGACCAATTTTTTACAGTTAATGCAGAAGTAACCATGGTACCTGCCGCTTTCAGGATTGGAAATGCAACACAGAGCCGAAGACGGTTTAATCCGTTAAACTCGAATAATTTAGGTTTAACGGAATACCGCTTTGAAGTTTCCGCTCCGGGAACAGGTACAATTACTATTTTGAACAACAAAGATGAAATTGTTTTTAGAAGAAACATCGGGGTTTTTAATACATGGCTCCAGCAGATAACATGGAATGGCAGAGATTCGTCGGGAAACCCCTTGCCGCAGGGAATTTATACAGTGCTGATAGAAACATCACCAATGGCAGCCATGCAGGAAGATGATCAAAACGAAACGGAAACATCGTTAAGACTGGAAACAGAAATAAATTATTCTGCCGCTATTATTCCACTGTCTGTGGACAGTGGGATTTCGGGACTTCTATTAACGCCGATGCCTCATGTACTTGCGCAGGGAAGCTTTCAATTTGATGCCGGTTTTTTTGTTGGAAATTTTTTATTGCCACAAAAGATAAATGAAAGCGGCGTTTTTGGTTTTCCGTTTTTGATCAACATGAGAGTAACACCGCTTGAAAAACTGGAATTGAATACGTCCTTTAACATCAATTCGTATCCAAACAAACAAACAAGCTCCGGGTTTTCCGGTTCTGCAAAATACCAAATAATTGATGGAAGCGATATCCCGTTATATTTGGCGGCAGGTATCTCTTATGCCTGGGCAGGTTACAACGGGGATTCTCCGTTGAGTCCGGGCCGTGGTTTTGGGCTGCATTCTCCTTTGTCGTATGAATTGACAAACCTGTCCATCGTTTTTTGTCCGGCTCTATTCTGGCACGGTCCCGAGGGGCTTACTCCTGCACTGTTACTTTCCACAGGCGTTTTGTACCGTGACAATTGGTATAATGCCGGCCTCTCTGCAAGATGCGAAATCGATTTTAGAGAGAATGCCGAAAGCCCCAAGTTCCTCACCGGAGCAGAACTCCATCTTTTTCCGCCGCCGTCAAATTTAGTTTTTTCGCTGCTTGGCGGAGTATGGGTACAGGGAAAGCGCTTAGGGGGGTATGGAGGCTTGCGAATTGGAATTATCAATTAAGGTTTCTTAATCACATCGAAGCCGCAGTATGATACCAGCGCACTTGGTATCCTTACCGAGCCGTCCGCCTGCTGGAAATTCTCCAGGATGGCAATGATGGCGCGGGAAACGGCAATCGCAGTTCCGTTGAGCATGTGTACGAATTTGTTTTTCCCATCAGAATGTTTAAAGCGGATGTTAAGACGGCGAGCCTGATAATCCGTGCAATTTGAAGTGGAAGTAACTTCACCCCAATCATTCCTTCCAGGCATCCAGGCTTCCAGGTCCCATTTGCGGTATGCGGGAGCGCCCAAATCGCCAGTGCAGGTGTCCACTACCCTAAAGGGAATTCCAAGCCCCTGGAAAATTTCCTCCTCTATGGAACGCAATTCTTCGTGAAACCGGTCTGATTCTTCCGGCAGGCAGAAAACAAACATTTCAACTTTTGTAAATTGGTGGACACGGTATAAACCTTTGGAAAACTGACCGGCAGCGCCTGCTTCACGCCGGAAACAGTGCGAAAGCCCCGCCATGCGCAGAGGGAGTTTTTCCTTTGGGATTATCGTATTTGAATAGTAACCGCCCAAAGTGATTTCGGCAGTTCCAACAAGACAAGCGCCTTCGCCTTCCAGGGTATATACGTTGGATTCTTCTCCCCGCGGATTAAAACCAATACCTTCAAGAATTTCTTCACGGGCAATATCGGGAGTGATATATGGAGTAAAACCTTTTTTTTGTAAAATATCCAGCGCATAACGAATAAGGCCAAGCTCAAGAAAAACACCTTCATTTTTTAAATAATAAAACTTGGTGCCCGATACCTTTGTTGCAGAATCAAAATCTACGATGTCAAGGTTTAAACCAAGCTTTACATGGTCGGCAGGTTCAAAGTCAAATTTTGGCAGTTCCCCAACAATTTTTACTTCTTTGTTATCTTTATCTTCCTTGCCGACAGGAGCATCAGGATGTGCCATGTTAGGTATCTTTCGCGCTTGAGTTAAAAGCTCCTCTTCTATAATGGAAAGTTCTGCTTCTGCGTTAGTAATTTTTTCTTTTAGTTTTTTTCCTTCTTCGATAAGAACATTACGCTCCTGTGCGGTCAACGTCTGCGCGGCCTTGCCTTTCATGTTTTCCGCATTTACGTTGCGTTTCTGCTGAAGTGATTGCAAATTGGTTGTAAGTTCGGTTCGTTTGTCGTAAAGGTTTGCTACTTCCTGTGCATCGGCTTTCATGAAACGGTTTGCGATATTCGTCTTTACCGCCTCAAGATTTTCCGTAATAAATTTATAGTCTAACATGATTTTAGTGTAGCAAAAAAAAATGGAATAAACTAGTATGAAAAAATGAGGAATGGTATGCGTATCTTATTACTGTGTGATGATTATTATCATCCTGGAAAAACAGTGATTGATGGTATTGAGCCGCTGAAGGAACAAGGATTTCACTTTGATGTTATCATAGATGCTCGTGATTTTTCTTTGGAAATGTTAGATCGATATCCGGTGGTTTTTCTTTGCAAGATGGATGAGGGTTCTCAAACCGACAGGTCGCCGTGGAAAACGCATGAGGTTCAAGAAGCGTTTGTAAACTATGTGCAAAATGGAAACGCTCTTGTTGTGGTTCACAGCGGAATTGTTCCTGCGAAAGAAGAAGTTATGCTGGAAAATTTAATAGGTTGCCGTTTTCTTGGCCATCCCAATCAATGTCCTGTGACTGTCCAGCCGGTAAAACCGCATCCTGTTACAGACGGCGTTGGCATTTTTTG
>JAITFY010000155.1 GCA_031281025.1 Treponema sp.
CCCATTGTAGAAGTAACAGAGACTCTTAGGGATATTGCCGAAGGTGAAGGAGACCTTACCCATGCCATCAATGTCAGTTCCAAAGATGAAATTGGAAGTTTGGCTCTTTACTTTAACGAAACAATCAAAAAGATAAGAAATCTTATTAAGAGCATTAAAAATGAAGCTGCAAGTTTATCTGATATCGGCTCTGATCTTGCAAGTAACATGAACGAAACTGCTGCTGCTATAAACGAAATTACTGCCAACATTCAAAGTATTAAGGGGCGTGTTATTAATCAGAGCGCCAGCGTAAGCGAAACTCACGCAACGATGGATCAGGTTTCCGGTAATATCAGCAAGTTAAATACTCATGTCGAAAGCCAGACCAGCCATATTGCGCAAGCTTCTGCAGCTATCGAACAAATGGTAGCCAATATTCAGTCTGTTACAGATACTCTCATCAAAAACGTTGCCAATGTTAATGCGTTAAAAGAAGCATCAGAAGTTGGACGCGGGGGACTACAGGAAGTTTCATC
Source organism: Treponema sp. (assembly GCA_031281025.1). Taxonomy (GTDB): domain Bacteria; phylum Spirochaetota; class Spirochaetia; order Treponematales; family Breznakiellaceae; genus WQXQ01. The sequence goes on from JAITFY010000155.1 coordinate 519, forward strand.
GGACATTCAGGAAATCGCGCGCGAATCGGAAGGTCTATTGGAAATCAACTCTGTAATGGAAAATATCGCAAGCCAGACAAACCTGCTTTCCATGAACGCTGCAATCGAAGCTGCTCACGCAGGAGAAGCCGGAAAAGGCTTTGCTGTAGTTGCAGACGAAATCCGCAAGCTGGCAGAAAGTTCCGGCGAACAATCCAAAACCATTGGTACAGTCCTTAAAAAGATTAAAGAATCCATCGACAAAATTACCATGTCAACAGATAATGTTCTTAACAAGTTTGAAGCCATTGACACGGGCGTTAAAACCGTATCGGAACAGGAAGAAATTATCCGCAACGCAATGGAAGAACAGGGACAGGGAAGTAAACAAGTCCTTGATGGAATTGGTCAGGTTAATGAATTAACAAGACAGGTAAAGAGCGGTTCGAACGAAATGCTTAACGGAGCCAGCGAAGTAATCAGAGAAAGTGAAAACCTGGAAAAGGTAACTCAGGAAATTACTTCCGGTATGAACGAAATGGCAAGCGGCGCAGATCAGATTAATGTCGCTGTACACCATGTCAACGAAATAAGCGTGAAAAACCGCGAAGGTATTGAACTCTTAATGAAAGAGGTTTCTAAGTTCAAGATTGACTAATATAAATATTAGCTCATGACAGCTCGTGTATAACTCAAGTTATCTTGGGTTGTACATGAGTTTTTTTTTGGAGAAAAAATGTACGAATTGCAGGATAAAACAGAATTAGCTGAATTTTTTGGCGTTGACCCGGTTTTTGGTCTTTCAAACGAAAAAGTAAAAGAAAATGCCGAAAAATACGGTTCCAATACTTTTGCGCGCTCAAAACCTGAATCATTATTAAAACGTATTTGGGTTTCTGTTACAGAACCAATGATTCTTCTGCTTGTTTTTGCAGCTTTGATTGCGTTATTTGTAAACATCGCAGCCGCTTTTACCGGCGGTGAAACCGATATATTAAAATTGGTTGGTATTTTTGCGGCAATTTCTCTTTCTGTAATAATTACTGTAGCAATGGAAGGTAAAAGCGCAAAAGCTTTTGAAGCTCTTAACAAAATTAACGAAGATATCGTTGTAAAAGCATTACGAAGCGGCTCTGCGGTTTTATTGAATCAGCGTGATATTGTAACCGGCGATGTGCTTCTTTTATCATGCGGAGATAAAATTCCAGCAGACGGAAGATTGCTTGAAAGCACAGAGCTTGCCGCCGACGAATCTTCATTAACCGGAGAAAGTATTCCTTCAAAAAAAGACGCAGAAAAAATTATTACAGACGAAAAAACTCCTCTTGCCGAAAGGCACAATATGCTGTATTCGGGTACATTTATTACAAGCGGTTTTTGTAAACTGCTTGTAACGGCTGTCGGCAGCAATACTGAATTTGGTAAAATTGCCGGAGCTTTGGGCGGCGCTCAAAAGACCACTACCCCACTCCAGGAACGGCTTGGAAGAATGGGCAAGCTCATTGCGTTTATTGGTTTGATTGCCGCCGTGGTATTATTTGCCTCTCAGTTAATTTCTTTTGCAAAAACCGATGAATTAACTTTTAAGAACATCATGGATGCCTTTTTAATGAGCATTGTCCTAATTGTAGCGGCAGTACCGGAGGGTTTACCCACAATTGTAGCTGTTTCGCTTTCGCTTAACATTATTAAATTGTCAAAACAAAATGCGCTTGTTAAAAAAATTATTGCATCAGAAACTGTCGGTTGTATTAATGTTATTTGTTCCGATAAAACAGGAACTTTAACAGAAAACAAAATGACAGTTAACGGAGAAATAAACAACGGAATTGTCTTAAAAAATATCTGCGTAAACAGCACGGCAGAAATTGGCAAGGGTGGGCTTTTTATTGGTAATCCTACAGAGTGCGCTCTTCTTTCAGCTGCAAAAAAAGCCGGCTGGGATTATAACGAGTGTAGAAAAAGCGTTAGTATAACGCATGTTTTTCCGTTTTCGTCCGAGAAAAAAAATATGACAACAGTGGTACAGGAAGATAACTTTTTAACTGCCTACAGTAAGGGCAGCCCGGAAAAAATATTTTTGCTGTGCGGAATGGATAACGAAGAAATCAAAAAGATAGAAGAACAAATTAAAGTATGGCAGGAAAAAGCATGTCGTATTATCGCATTTGCCCATAAAAAAATAGAAATGAAATATATAAACTCCAAAATGAACGAAGAAGAAATAGAAAACAAAATGATTTTTGACGGGTTTACAGCAATTTCCGATCCTCTGCGCAAGGATGTTTATGACGCTGTAAATCAGTGCCGTCTTTCGGGGGTTGGAATAAAAATTCTTACAGGCGACAATA
>JAITFY010000147.1 GCA_031281025.1 Treponema sp.
TCGTCTAAGTTCCATAGGGATGCCATAAAAACTTTCAGCTATTCCTCCGCAAATGGCTGCAAGGGTATCGCTATCGCCCCCAATACTAATTGCGTTACGGATTGCATCTTCAAATGAGAAAGACTCTAAAAATGCCTGAATTGCTTGCGGAACTGTTCCTTGGCATGTTTCATTAAATTGATAATTATCACGAATACTATCAAGAGTAAAATCTAGTTTATAGTAATCTTTTTCTATTCGTTCTTTTATTTCATTTTTAGTAGCGCCATTACGAGCCATAAAAATTGCTATAGAAACTGCTTCTGCTCCTTTAATTCCTTCTGGATGATTATGTGTTACTCCTGTAACAATTTTAGAAAGTTTTTTAACCTCTTTTTCTGTTTGAGCAATAAATCCACACGCAGAAACTCGCATAGCTGCGCCATTACCATAACTTTCATATGGTTTGGGGTTATTGCTGAATATCCAATTTCTAAACATATCGCCATAACCACAATCAGGATATTTTCTTCCTATAGACTGCATATACTTAACTGTATTTTCTTCAAGTTGTTTCCAATCGCCTTTGCAAGATAAAATTGCTTTTGCAATGGCAAGAGTCATTATGCTGTCATCTGTAATGGAGCAACCTTTGGCAAAAAGATCAAAATATTTGCTGCGGTGATTATTAAACTCAAATCTTGAACCGGCTATATCACCTAAAATTGATCCCAACATTACTTACCTCTTTAATTCCAAATATATTTTACCATTTCAAATAAAAATTTATGTCTTTCTTCCAATTCAGAAGGACCAAATTCATTCATAAAATTATCCTAAAAATCAGTTGTTGTCAATAAAAATCATCATTCGTCTAAATTATGATGTTTTTCGAACCTTCGGTTCGGCTAGGTTTTGAACGAATAATCATTTTTCCTCTTTCCAAAAGTATTTAGCGTAATTTAGGGGGTACGATATAGGTAATTATCGCAATGTCCCAAAACTCGGTTAGTTTTGCAATTGCCTCACACTATTGAAAAAACTAGAATTTGGGCATATAGTAGACGTAGGAGATAACCATGCAAGCAGCAAAAATGGCAGCTGAAGGCAGCCTTGCCAATGCCCCACGCTTGACCGAAGGTCATGCGAGTTTTTATTTTTTTTTTTCTTTAGTTAAGGAAGTAGCCGAGAACCAAAAGGAAACAGATAGCCAAATGAAGGAAAACGAACGTATTTCCAAAGAAAGATCAGCAAAATTAGATAAACAGATTGGTTCATTAACCAACCTTTTTGGTGACTTTACCCTTGGCATAGTAGCGCCAAAGCTTCGTGAGAAGTTTTCAGACTTGAAGCTTGTTTTTCTCAAGTCAAACCTTAATGTTGAAGTCAATGATAATAAAAGTGGTATTTCGCTTGAAATTGACATTATGCTGGAAAACGGCGATAAAGCTATGTTGGTTGAAGTAAAAACCAAACTTACAAAAGAACGAATATATAAACATATAGAACGTCTTGAAAAAATGCGCAGATATGCAGATATACATGGCGACAAACGTACATTTTTGGGAGCGGTTGCAGGTTTTGCAATAACAGAAGAAGTAAGGAGAATAGCGTTAGAAGAAGGTTTTTATTTAATTGAACCTGACGGAGAAAATTTTAATATTACCGCGCCAAATGATGAACCTAAAGAATGGTAATTATGTAAAAACCTAACCCAAAGAAGAGCCGACACCCCCTAGCAGCATATTCCCTTCCACCTTAGCGGGGTTTGCGAATGTGGTGTCAGGCAAGGTGTCAGACGTGGGGTCAGACGTGAACAGGCACCAGCAGTCAGCAGTTCCCTATCCACTTTGAGGTATGTGGAAAAGCAGCCAAAAACGTGTCGCAGGCGGCGGCGGGCGCTGCTCCGGCGGGTTTGAAGGCTCAGAGGTAATAGTGACACATAACCTGGAGTATTCAGAAATGTATGTTGAATAAACTACTTGGGGGGTGCCGGTGGTAAAAATGCCATGCGTGCATGGCGTTTTTGACCAGCCGGCGGGACCCCAAGTAAACTCTTTAGACATATATTTCTGAATCCCGTTAGTTTTGGGACAATCTCACAGCCGACCGGAGCAAGCGAGGGCTTTGCCCGCCGCTGCCTGAGAGGACTGCTTGGAGAGGTTTTCCTCATGTGGCGCCAAACTTCCTACCTTCCTTCTTAAGAATTAGAATCAACTTTACAATTCTTACTTTTTTTTTATTTTTATGCTATCATTATCTATGTTTAACAGTATACGCGGTTTAGTCAGCTCCAAAGGCGCTGATGCAGTTTTTGTTTTCTCCGGTGACATAGAGTGGGAAATAAACATGCCAACAAACGATATACAGGAATTATCCCTTAACAATGAATGCAGGGTTTTTACATGGCTGTATCATCGTGAAGATCAAATGAGATTATTTGGTTTTTTCAGCGAAAAACGGCGTAATACCTTTTTGGAATTGATCAAGGTAGAAGGTATCGGCCCTAAAAATGCAGTTAAAATAATGGGAGGAATCAGCCAGGAAGATCTGGAACTTGCGCTTGATAATGCAGACCTAACGCGCCTTGAAGCAGTGCCAGGGCTTGGTAAAAAGACAGCGCAAAAGATGCTGCTTTCGTTAAAAGGAAAATTGGTTTCTTCCCGTAACACCGGTGCGATTGTTTCGCCGTACAATGACCTTGTTGAGGCTCTCGTGGGAATGGGTTATGACAGGCGGCTTGTTAATGAAGCGCTTTTAAAAGTGGAAGTAAGTTTAGAAACAAGTGAATTAACAAAAGCCGAAAAAGAAAAACTGCTCTTTAAAGAAACTATTGTTTATTTGAGCGGAACGTGATGGAAAATAACGAAAGCCTTGTAAGGCCAAAACTATTAAACGAAGATACCCAGGATGTTGCCCTGCGCCCGCGTACTTTAAAAGAATTCTTGGGGCAAAAAACAATGAAGGAAAACCTTAACATCTTTATTTCCAGCGCAAAAAATCGCGGGGAAAGCCTTGACCATGTTTTTTTAATCGGGCCTGCGGGGCTTGGAAAAACTACAATGGCTCAAATTGTTGCCAACGAAATGGGAACCGGTTTTGTGCAGACAACAGCTCCTGCGCTTGAAAAACCAAAAGACCTTGTTGGTTTTTTAACAAACTTAAAAAAAGGCGATGTTTTTTTTATTGACGAAATCCACAGCTTAAAACCAGCCATAGAAGAACTCTTGTACATAGCCATGGAAGATTTTGGAATTGACTGGGTAGTAGGGCAGGGGCCAATGGCAAGGACAATCCGAATCGCAATAAAACCTTTTACACTGATTGGAGCAACAACCAAGGCAGGAGTTGTTTCAAGCCCGCTTATCAGCAGGTTCAGTATTCCGTGCCGTTTTTCTTTTTATGATCAGGAAGACTTGCAGGCAATTGTACGCCGCTCGGCAAAACTTATGGAGATAAAAATCGAAGATGATGCAGCCTGTCTTTTGGCAAAGTCCTCAAGGGGAACTCCCCGTGTAGTAAACCGTCTCTTGCGCCGCATGAGGGATTTTGCGCAGTATGCAGGGGAACCTTCCATTACGGCGGCTGTTGTAAAAACCGGGCTTCTTCGTCTGGAAATTGACGAACTTGGCCTGGAAAAACAGGATAGGGAAATACTTAAAATAATAATCGAACGTTACAAAGGCGGGCCTGTAGGAGCGGAAAACCTTGCAATTTCTATTGGCGAGTCTGTAGAAACCCTGGAAGATTACTACGAGCCGTACCTTATTCAGGCAGGCCTTTTACAGCGCACGCCAAGGGGCAGGGTAGTAACCAGTTTTACTTACGGGCATTTGGGGGTTACAGCTGCAAAAGATACAGTTGGCTTTTTATTTGATAATCAATGAAAACTAGCGAGTTTGATTTTTATTTACCTCCTTTCCTTGTTGCGCAGGAGCCTTCGGATAAACGGGGAAACAGCAAGTTAATGACGCTTAACCGTTTAACGGGTAAACGGGAACATAAAACCGTTTTGCAATTACCGGATATCCTTTGCGAAGAACATTTTTTAAGCCCTACAGGAGAGAAGCCGCTTATTGTTTTTAATGACACAAAAGTGCGCAAAGCGCGCTTAATTGGCAAGTCTTTAAAAACAGGAGCAAACGTTGAATTTGTTTTACTGGAAGAATTAGATGCTGGATGGAAAACTCTAGCTCAGCGTTCCGGACGGCGCAAAGTTGGCGATGTTTTTGGTTTTTATGATTCGTTTGGGCAGGAAATCGCCAGGGCTGAAATTACCGAAGCCCAGGGGGAGTTTAGATTTTTGTTGTTTGAAAAACCAATTGATGATGATTTTCTTGATAAATACGGCCATGTTCCTTTGCCTCCGTATATTAAACGTAAAGATACAACTGTTGATGCAGAGCGTTATCAGACGATTTATGCGAAGCAAACCGGCTCTGCAGCGGCGCCAACAGCAGGGCTTCATTTTACAGACGAAATTCTTAAAGCCTTACAGTTGCGCGGAATAGAAACTGCATTTGTTACTTTGCATGTTGGATTGGGAACTTTTCTGCCGGTACGTTGCGAAAATATCCAGGATCATGTCATGCATGAAGAAAAGTTTATGATAACAGAAAAAAACGCAATGATTATCGAAGGAGCAGTGGCAAAAAAACAAAAAATAATTGCAGTGGGAACAACTACTTTGCGCACTTTGGAAAGCGCTTTTTGTAATGGTAGTTTTAAACGCGGCTGGCAAAATACATCGATTTTTATTTACCCCGGATACAGCTTTAATGTAGTAGATATTTTATTTACGAATTTTCATACACCGCTTTCTACTCTGTTGATGCTTGTATCCGCCTTTGCAGGAAAAGAGCTGATCTTAAAAAGTTATGCAGAAGCAGTAAGCAAAGAATACCGGTTTTTTAGTTACGGCGATGCCATGATGATCTTTTAGTTTATTCTGAATACTACAGGATACCTAAAACGGCAGGGAACTGGCTCTCCGTTTACAGTTGCCGGGATTCCCTGTCTTCCAAGAAATACACGTTCTGCTGCTTCGCCAAAACCTCTTCCCTCGGGCTCTTCGCGTAAAATTGTGATTTTTTCTACTAAACCTGTGTGGCCGACAAATAAATCCAGAAGCACCCTGCCTTCAATGCCGGAACGAAGAGCAATTGGAGGATAAACAATTTCTGTTGCAATTATTTCGTCGTCAAACCGGGGTATTGTTGTTACAAGGTGGGCTGGAAGAAAATCATCAGTAATATCTATAAGTATTGTCGCGGCAGGAACTACAATTTGTTCAGGAGTAGTTTCTGTTTCTATAATGACTTCTGCAATTTCTTCGACATAGACAATTTCCGGCTCATAATCTGGAAGTTCAATCATGGGAGGAGGGAGTTCTTCCAAATCAATCAATATCATTATTCTGGCATTTTCCGGGATTACTTTTTTTATTTCTTGTGTATGAAAAACCACAAAAAATAATACTATGACATGTAAAAGAGCTGTAAAAATTATTATTATTAAACGGATAATTTTTTCATTCATAGTTTTTTACCACAAAACTTACAACACGATATTGAAGAACCTGAAGAATTTCCAATACACTGTCTATTTTTTCGTATTGAACATTACGGTCTGCAATAATGTGTACTCTTGTATCAGGTGCTGTAAGAAATAAGTCTGTAATTTTTTGTTCCAATTCCTGATGGTTTGCTGCATTTCCGTCAATGTATATAAAACCGTTTATATCCACCCAGATTTCCATGTTTTTATCTGCATCGGTTCTAAGCGCCATACTTGCCTGAGGGAATTCTATATTTACTTCCTTTCTGTAATTTATCAAAGAGACAAGCATTATAAAAATTAACAAAAGAAATGCAACGTCGGACATGGAAAAAAGAGGAATAAAAAAACTTTTTCTTTTTCGTTTAATCTTCATTTTTTTCCAAATTTTCCCATATATCCTTTTTCATTGTAAAAGAAAACGCTTCAATTGATAAATCCTGAGCAAGTTCTACAAATGATACAACATTTTGCCAGTGTGCTTTGCCATCTATCGTTAAGATAACCGCTGTATTGGGATTTTCTTTTTGAGCAGTACTGATTATAACTCTGGTTTGATGAATATCAAAAATATTATCTGCATGTAAAAAATGGCCTTCTTCGTCAATTTCAAAACGTAAAAGTTCTTCTCTTAGAATTGACCTTACAGAATCCCTGGCAGGAAGGTTCATTATAAAACCCTGGTTGATATTAAAGCCTGCGATTACAATAAAATAAATAATAAGAAGAAATGCCAAATCGCTTGTGGCGCATGTTTCTAAAAAGCCGCTCTTTTTTTTACGTTTAATAGTCATAACAGGATTAGTTAATCCTTTTCGTTAACGGATTGCTCTGCAATTTGTGCAATCAAATTTGAACAGGAGCCTTCTACTCTGGAGGCAAATCTGTCAACTATATGGCTAAAAATGGAATGGGAAATCATCGCAATAATGGCGATAACAAGCCCGAATACTGTTGTGATAAGGGCTTCGTAAATGCCATTGGCTACAATTTGAGCGTTTACTTCCGTTGCTTCTGCAATTGACCTAAAAGCTCCAATCATGCCTGTAACGGTTCCCAAAAAACCGGTTAGGGGCGAAAGGGAGCCAAGCGCTGTAAGAAAGTTAAAACCATTTTCGAGTGAGTTAATGCAATTTGCCGCTTCTGTTTCGGCAGCACGTTCGGCGCGGCGCTGCGAAAAAACCTGTTTTGGTTTTACCTGCCCAATGAGTGTTAGCATAATACGCGCTGCCAAATGGCGTTTTGTTAGGGCGCTTAGATATTCGTTTGCTCCGGCTATGTCGTCATTATTTAAATATTCAGAAACTTTTGCCTCTATGTCGCCTGTATTCAACTTATGATAAATAAGGAATACGATACGTTCAATAGAGATTGCTATAACCGTAATAGAAAAAACAAGTAGGGGCCACATAATAATGCCCCCAAGTTGAAAAAGTTCAAGTAAAGAAAAAGATTCGCTTCCCATAATTTACCTCGTAGTTTCATTATATCATTTTCATTGTATCAACTGTATAGAAAATTTTCTATGTCAACAATAATATTATTAAAACAATCAAAACTGGTTTTAGTTTCGGGTAAGGATTGCAAAAACAGCTTACCGTAGCTTTTTTTTAATATCCGTCCATCCAGGACTATAACAACTCCTTTGTCGCCGCTTCTTCGCATGAGACGGCCAAAGCCTTGCTTGAATTTCATCACCGATAAAGGTAAGGAAAGTTCCATAAAAGGATTGCCGCCTTTTTTTTGTATCGCTTCGCAGCGGGCTTCCAGGACAGGATCGTCTGGAGTGCGGAAAGGCAAACGGCAGATAATAACCATTTTTAGCGTATCACCCGGCGCATCTACTCCTTCCCAAAAAGAATTTGTGGCAAAAAGGCATGATTTTATGTCCGTTACAAAGTTATTCAATAAACGTGTTCTGTCATCATCGCCCTGTTTTAAACACCGTATGCCAAAACTGTTTAGTTCATCTCTGGTTTCAAGGTACGCTGCTGTTAAAGACTGATAAGAAGTGAAAAGGACAAGCGTTGATCCTTCTGCCGTAGAAACAAGACTTCCTGCCGCCTTGTTTATAAACTCCTGATAACCAGTTTCGTCCGGCAATGGAGCATCGACAGGAACTGCAAGGAGGACTGCGCTTGAATAGGGGAATGGAGACGGAAAACAACCCGAAAGCACACAACGTTTTGGAAGGTCTGTAATCCCGCAGGATTTTGCCCAAAAAGAAAAGTCTTCGTTTAATGCCAAAGTTGCCGACACACAGACTACTGTTTTATTCGGCGAAAAAACACTTTCTTTTAGTTTGGGAGCCAGATCAAGAGGGGTTCTGGTAAAAACTGCCCAGTTACGCGAAAATGATGTGTCTTTTGAACTGCGTTTTCTTTCTATCCATAAAACGTCATTTTCGAACTTTTTGTATTTACAGAAAGCATCAATTGTTTCTGTTATGCTTTCGAACCGTCTAATTATTGTTCTAGTCTCCCAGGCAGCCGAATGGTAAACTTGCTCTTCGTCCAAACTTTCTGTTACACCCCGAATAGTATCTGTAAGTTTAAGTATTTGTTTTCGTAAAGCTTTAAGATGCGGGAAAAGCCCTCTTTTTAAAAACGATTCGTCTATTAAAGGAGAAAGCCTGTATAAACCTTCATTTGCGCATATCTCCAAAGCATATTCATCCAGTTCTTCGGCGCGCTTGCGGACGTTATCGATAATTTCTGCAATTTCGTTCAGTATATCGTTATCAGGCGGCAATATGGCGAATAACTTTACCAAAAGCCCGCGGTAATTTGCTCTGCGTTTATTTAAGAGTTTGCCTAGATGATGAAAAATTCCAATGCGGCTGAATTCTGCAGAAAAAAACGAAGTGGCGGCATGTTCGATTGTATGCGCTTCGTCAATGACAAGCCTGTCAAAAGCAGGAAGTATAACTGCATTTTCATAACCTGCACCCTGTGAACGGACGGATAAATCCGCAAAAAGCAGGTGATGATTTACCACAATTATATTTGCATTACTTGCTTCTTTGCGAAGTTTAATAATAAAACAATTTTCTTTAAATGAGCAGTGATTTCCCAAACATAAATCAGATTCGCAGCACACATAAGCCCATACAGAATCTGAAGGCATAAAGGGAAGTTCGGATTTTCCTCCGTTTATAAAGCCGGCTTTAACCGCGGTTTTTGCCCATGAATCGATTTTTTTTAATTCGTCGTATTCCTGTTTATCCAGCGGCGGCTCAAGTAAAACATCTTCAAGCCGGCGTATACATATATAATTTCCCCTTCCTTTCATTAAGACTGTTTTTATTTCGCCGTCCATAGACGAACTTACAAGGGGAATATCCTTTTCATATAGCTGCTGTTGTAGTGTAATGGTTGCTGTAGAAATTACAACCGGTTTTGGAGTTTTAGAGCCAGACGGATGTTTGTTTCCAGAAAGCTGTTTGGCGGCTTGTGCAAAATGCATAACAGGAAGCAGATACGCAAAAGATTTTCCAACTCCTGTTCCGGCTTCGGCCATGCAAAACGCATCTTCGTTAAAAGATTTTATTATAAGTTCCAAAAGGTCTAATTGCGCCTGACGCGGCTCGTAAGACGGAAGTTTATTTGCGACATTACCTCCTTCTAAAAGCTCAAGAATTATTTTTTCACTGTCCAATTTTACCATAAGCAGGCATCAACTCTAATTTATGTTTATTGGTTATGTGCAATTTGTCAATTTTTTCTTTTATAACGGAATCTGCGCATATTCCTTCCCGTATATATCTATCCAATACATCATAGGAAAAGCCAAGGTTTTCTTCGTCGCTTAAACCGGAAAGCCCGTCTTGCGGAAGTTTATCAATAAACTTAACAGGAAGGAGTTCTTTGCCAATGGCTTTTATTTCGGTTACAGTTAACTGTGATAAAGGGCTAAAATCTCCGGCATTGTCTCCGTATTTTGTCGAATAACCAATGTAGTCTTCGCTAAAATTGCAGGTATTGGCCACACGCCCATTTACAATTGCGGATACTGCATACAGAACAGTCATCCTTATTCGTGCGGGGGTATTAACGACAGCCTGCCTGTTTAGCGGTAATTCGTTTTCTTTTATGGCAGCAAGAATAACATCTACACTGTCCTTGATATTGACAATTATATGTTCTATTCCCAGCAGTGAAACAAGCTCATGGGAAAAATCTATGTCGTTTTGTTCTCCCTGCGGCATCAGTACGCCAAAAGTGCGTTTCTCTCCCAGCGCCTGCACACAAAGGGCTGCCACAATGGAGCTGTCCTTGCCTCCGCTGATTCCAACTACCGCTTTGCAATCCGGGCCGTTTTTTTCAAAGTATTCGCGTATCCAATTTATGACATTATCTTTTGTTTTTGCCGCATTAAATTCGATTTTTTCCATTTAGATTTTCCCTCTTTACTAAACACTTTTATGGTATAATAAAAAAAACGCATTGTCTATCAGGAGCAAAAATGAACAAAACAGAAATGTTTGATTATATCGATAGTGTAATTAATGAAGGCCCTTTTAAAGATAATTGGGAAAGTCTTTGTACTTACAATCCGCCAAAGTGGTATGCTGATGCAAAATTCGGCATATTTATCCATTGGGGTGTATATTCTGTTCCGGCATTTGCAAACGAGTGGTATACCCGGAATATGTACATCGAAGGAACAGATGAATATAAGCATCACCTAAAAACATGGGGAGCGCACAAGGATTTTGGTTATAAAGATTTTATCCCACTTTTTAAGGGTGAAAAATTTAACGCCGGTGAATGGGTAGAACTTTTTAAACGCTCTGGGGCAAAATATATAATGCCGGTGGCTGAACATCATGATGGTTTTGCTATGTATGACTGCAGCTTTTCAAAATGGAATGCGGCAAAAATGGGGCCTTGCAAAGATATTATAGGTGAACTTAAAAAAGCAGCGGAAAAAAGGGATATGGCTTTTTCTGTGTCTTACCATCGTGCTGAACATTGCTGGTTTTTTAACGGCGGCACAAAATACGATAGTGATATTAATGATCCCCAATACGAAGATTTTTACGGGAAACAAATAGATTGCGAAAATGATGATACTTACAATATTTATATACGTTTTCCTCCAAAAGAACACTGCGAAAACTGGCTTATGCGTATTTGTGAATTAGCAGAAAAATATCAGCCTCAAATTATTTATTTTGACTGGTGGATTCACAATATGGGCTGGAAACCATATATAAAAAAATTCGCTGCCTTTTACTATAATTCTGCAAAAAAATGGGGCAAGGAAGTTGCCATCAATTATAAACACAATGCCTTTGCCTACAACTCTGCTGTGTTTGATGTTGAACGGGGACATCTTGCAGAAATTCGTCCGCGACTATGGCAGACTTGTACAGCCGCTGCAAAAAATTCCTGGTGTTATACCAAAAACAATGATTTTAAAAATCCGGTAACCATAGTTGGCGATCTTGTTGATATAGTCAGCAAAAATGGAGTTCTTCTGCTGAATATCGGCCCAAAAGCGGATGGCAGTATTTGTGACGAAGACCGGAGTATTCTTTTATCAGTTGGAGATTGGCTTGAGAAAAACGGAGAAGGTATCTACGAAACTACATACTGGCAGTCTTATGGTGAAGGGCCTACACAAGTTGTAGAAGGCGCTTTTAAGGATGTAAAAAGGGCTCAATTTACATCAGAAGATTTTCGTTTTACCTGGAAAAATGGAATCCTTTATGCGTTTGTGTTAAAATATCCGCAAAACGGAAAAATTCTTATTACTACCCTTAAAAAAGATGCTGAACTTCAAAGTAAAAATAATTTTGACATTAAAGAGGTTCGGGTACTTGGTTTTCCAAACAAAGTCAGTTTTAGCAGGGAAACATCCGGGCTTTTAATCAATGTAGAAGGCGAAATAAAAACGGAATATCCGGTAGGCTTTTCGATTCAAATTGATTAAATTGACATAATTCTCCTAAAACGCTAGAATAAATCAGAATCATGAAAATAAAAAAAAGAATAACTCAATTAATATTTGTTTTGGTGTTTCTCGTTTTAATAATTTCCTGCTCAAGATCAAAACCGGAAATTCTTTTTGGTTTTGTAAAACTGGTAATGTATCAGGGCGATCAATATCCGCAGGAACATCTGACATTTTTTGTTATGGTAGATGATGAAGATGGAATTGAAAATCTTGACAGACTTTACATTTATCATGATAGAGAGCAATTACGCTGGAGTATTCAAAGCGATGAATGGGTTGTTTTGGACGATAGCGGAAGGTACTGGATAGGTACAAGAAGTATTACTATTCGGGACGATATTATTCCAAAAGGAGTATACCGTGCGGTTTTAATAAACAAGGGCGGTGAAAGTACAGAACGAAGTTTTACTTTTGACGGAAATGTTTTGTATTCTTTCCCGGAAATAACTATCTCTGATGATATTTACAATATTGAATCTGAATGGCCTGTTAATCGATTGGTTGCTTTTGATAGAAATGGTTCGTATATTGCAACCACGCTTTTGACTTCATTGTCAGGTAATATATCGCAATTAAGACTTCCATCATCAGCGAGGTCTGTGGCGCTTTGGGCAGAAGATGAAGATAATTTTTGCAGCGCTTTTACAAATGCAGTTTCTATCAGATAAATGATTAAAAGTTATGTTAAGCGGCTTGGGCGTTTCACGGATGCGCAAAAAGAAGCGTATAATTCTTTAGCCAAAGATTTTATTATTCCGTTTTCAGAAGGGTATCTTAACTTACCTGAGATTTTTTCAAATAACAATGAATCCGTTACAATGGAAATTGGTTTTGGTTCGGGGTACGCAACAGCGGAAATTGCACAATCAAATCCCGATAAAAACTATTTAGGAATTGAAGTTCATCGTCCGGGTATTGGACGGCTTTTATGGGAAATCAAAAAACGCTCCCTTAAAAACATCAGGATTATTGAATGTGATGCGGCTTTGGTTTGCCAAAAAATTGAAGCCGGTTCTCTTGATGTTATACATGTTTTTTTTCCTGACCCATGGCCAAAAAAAAGGCACCACAAACGCCGGCTTATTCAGCGTCCCTTTACCAATACCCTTGCCAATTGTTTAAAACCACAAGGGTATTTGTACATGGTAACTGACTGGGAGGATTATGCTCTTCATGCGTTAAACGAGTTAAATGCGACAGCTCTGCTTGCAAACGCTTTTGAAGGTTTTGCACAACCCCAAACATGGCGCCCAAAAACAAGGTTCGAAGAAAAAGGCAAGATACAAGGCCATGCGATATGGGAACTCATGTTCAGGAAAAATTAAAATTTGCTTTTTTCCGCCCACAATCCAAGCGCGGGGTTTGGTACATAGAAAAAGTTTTCTCCGTCTGAATGTGTATTCCAGCCAGGTGATAGTTTACTTATGTCGTAACGTTCCTGCATTTCTTTTATATCGCCCCATTCAAAACCGGCAGCTTCAATTTCTTTACGTGTAACTTTTTTCCCCGGACAGTAACGTATTGTAAAACGGTTTTCGGATGAGCCGTGTATCAGATGAGCGGCAGCGCTTAAGTTCTGGCCAAGTTCACGGTCGTTTGCCACTTTGGAAAGTATCTCTTTGGCAGGACGGTAGCCGTGTTTGCGGATAAGCGCATCGATCCCCTTGTCTTCGCCGAAACGTTCAAGCGCAGGAGCAAGAACCACAAGTTCACCGCCGTCGGCGATAACCATTCGTGTACGGTAAACTGCTTTGTTGCCAAGCCAGGTTGTACGATACTCCTGCGGTTCAAGATACACAACGGCCTTTTTTACTGGTTCGTCCATCAGGTTGACATTTACTTCGCGGGAAAGTTTTGCGGCTTTTTCAAAACATTCTCTGCCAAAACCAATGTAAAGCCCGCGTACTGCAAGAGTTCCCGGCTCTTTGCCATTAAGAGATGCTTCGACTAATGTCCGCGCGCTTATAACGGTAAGTACCCATAAAATTGGCGGTAATTCACTGCCAAAACGTTTTAGGCCTTCATCAAAAAGAGCGCGCACCGGTGTATCCGCTTTACCCATGATTCGTTCCATTCCGTATGCTGCGCCTATAAAGTGGCTTTTATCAATTGCCTCTTTTCCTCCTGTTCCTACGAATAAATTTTTTGCATGATTTGCCATTCCGGCAACTTCATGTGGAACTACCTGCCCGATACTCAATGTTAGGGAAAAATCTCCGCTGCTGGGGTTGTTTTTGTGAAGTATTTTATTTACCTGAACAGGCCAATCATAACGGACTGCTCCTTCTGATGTTTTTTCTACCCAATCTTCTTCGATACGTCCAAGTTCTGCAATATCATTTCTCCAGTCATGAACAATAAATTTATCGCGGGGCGTACTGCCAAACATATATTTTATTTCTTCATCGTTCATTGCCATGTGCGTACCGAGTGCAGGAAGAATGGCGCCAAGTTTGTCTTTATTTTGAATATTAGATAATTGACGTGATGCAATTTCGGTAATAAATCCGGCTTGTGAATGATATCTTGTAATATCAGGCGGAAGGATAACCACCTTTCCAGAACTATTGACATCTGCAATTGCATTGGATAATGCGCTGGAAAAAAGCTCCTCGATTTCTGTATTATCAAGGTCTTTATCAACTCCGCCGCAGGAAATATAAGTTTTTTCTAACATAGACAACCTCCATATAATTATGATAGTATTATACAACAAATATCAAAGGAGATAAATATGGGAAATGCGGATATTGGTCTTATTGGACTTGCCGTAATGGGAGAAAATCTTGTTCTTAATCTGGAAAGCAAGGGTTTTAGCGTAGCGGTTTACAACAGAACAACGTCAAAGGTAGATGAGTTTACAAGCGGGAGAGGCGCTGGAAAGAAAATAACAGGCTGCCACAGCCTTGCAGATTTGGCCGCCTCACTTGTTCGTCCGCGAAAGGCGATGATCATGGTAAAAGCCGGAAAAGCCGTAGACGATACAATCGACCAGCTTTTGGAAGTCCTTGAAAAAGGCGATATTATTATTGATGGCGGTAATTCCAATTATTTGGATTCAATACGCCGTACGGCTTATGTCGAATCAAAGGGATTGTTGTTTATCGGGACGGGTGTCTCTGGCGGAGAAGAAGGCGCTTTAAAAGGGCCGTCCATCATGCCGGGAGGATCCACAGCCGCATGGCCCGCAGTAAAATCAATGTTTCAGGCAATCAGCGCAAAAGTTGATGATGGTTCTCCCTGCTGCGACTGGGTAGGCGAAGACGGAGCAGGCCACTTTGTAAAAATGGTGCATAATGGCATTGAATATGGAGATATGCAGTTAATCTGCGAAACATACGATTTAATGAAAAACGTACTGGGTCTTTCCTGTGACGAGATGGGTGATGTTTTTGATGAATGGAACAACGGTTCTT
This sequence comes from Treponema sp., assembly GCA_031281025.1. Lineage (GTDB taxonomy): Bacteria > Spirochaetota > Spirochaetia > Treponematales > Breznakiellaceae > WQXQ01. The sequence goes on from JAITFY010000147.1 coordinate 14,913, forward strand.
TAGGCAGTTATCTAATCGAAATAACAAGAGATATATTACGTTACAAGGATGAGGATGGCCAGCCGCTTGTCGAAAAAATTCTTGACACAGCAGGGCAAAAGGGAACCGGAAAATGGACAGGTGTTGCCGCTCTTGAATTCGGAGTACCTTTAACACTAATCGGCGAAGCCGTATTTGGGCGCTGTCTTTCCGCTGCCAAAGATGAAAGGGTAAGAGCATCAAAGGTATTTACAGCTCCTCAAAAAACTTCGCAATATAAAAATGATCCTGCTGCAAGGCTTGCTTTTATCAAAGATTTGGAAAAAGCGCTTTATGCTTCCAAGGTTGTTTCCTATGCACAGGGGTATTTGTTAATGAAAGAAGCTGCAAAAGAATATAAGTGGAATCTAAACAATGGCGGTATCGCACTTATGTGGAGAGGCGGCTGCATAATCCGCTCCGTATTTCTTGGAAAAATAAAAGAAGCTTTTGACAAAAAACCAGACCTTGAAAACCTGCTTCTTGATCCGTTTTTTACAAAAATCATTGAGGATGCACAAGAATCGTGGAGAAAGGTT
>JAITFY010000120.1 GCA_031281025.1 Treponema sp.
GTTGCAAGGTCACAAAGCCCTAGTGACACCGGAAGATAGTCTAAAGAAGCGTAAGAAAAGTAAACGCGTGGTAACAGATACCGAGCAACGCTTAATTTCAATACTCCACTTTCCACAAAAAAAGCCCATGCGGCGGAAGTGAAGTACCCGCAAGAGAGCGTTGCCCAGAGGTTATAATCCTGCCAAGTTCATCTGGCGAAGTGTCTTTTTCTTCGTAATGCAGGAAAGTTCCTGCAACAGATCTAACCATGTTGCGTAAAAAAGCATTAGCGCAAATTTCAAAAATAAGGCGGCCGTTTTCGATAAAAAAATGAGAACTGTAGATGAAGCGGTTTTTTGATTTACTGGTATCACCTGCGCCGGCAAAAATTGTGCAGTCTGTTTCTCCCAAAATGATTCTGCCGTAGGCGTTAAGCAAATCCAGGCGCGGAAAACGCTGTAAGGTTATGTTGCAGCGGTTTTCGTGGGGCAGGGGAGGGTTGTATCCAAAGTTCGCCCCGGCATGATACAAAAATTGATAGCGGTAGGTGCGCGCCTTTGCACTGAAACGTGCGTGAAAGTTGCTGTCTACTTCGCTGGATTCCAGGATACGCACATCGTGTTCAAGCAGCGAGTTTAACGCAGGAGTAAAACGATCGGCTGGTATGCTGTCGATATCTGTATAAAAATTGGCAGCCTGCCCCACAGCATGAACACCAGCATCGGTTCGCCCTGAGCCAGTAAGGTTTACGGCTTTACCGTGCATTTTTTCCAGCGCTTGTTCAATCACTCCCTGAATAGACCTGCCATTTTCCTGCCTTTGCCACCCGCAAAATTCGCTGCCATCGTAAGCGATTGTCAGTTTGATGTTTCTATTCATATTTGTTTAAGACTCTGCAATTTCCTTGTTGATCGTATCATAAAGCTCTCTTGCATGTTCAAGGAATGCGCCTGGTTTGTCCTTTGAAGATCTTCCCATGCCAAAAAGTTTTGCAATTGTACGGCGTGCATCTTCAAGTGATGTTTTACGCTCTGCACCGTCGCCCGCAGGGCCGAATTTGTAGCGAAGGTATGCGCAAATGTACAACATTCCTTCGTAGGAGTAATTTTTATCTGTATCAGGGCCAAAACTTTTCATGCCGGATAATGTCTCTTTTCCGTTTTGTTCGCGCGAAAGCGCTTCATTGTAAAGGTATTGGGCTTTTTTACGAAAAAGAATACCCAGCCAATCATAGTGCTGCTGCGGATGTTTTTTGTGGAGTTCATCTATAAGCCATGCACATCTTAAAGCCGCAAGCCCTTGCTTGATTGTTGGAGAAGTTTGTTTGTTGTAATAATCATAACAATGCAATGTAAGATACTGAGAAGCAGCTCCTTCCATTAATGTGCGGTTTTCATAAAAATTAACATTTGGAAATATTAAGGAAGTTTGTTTTTTGCGGTTTTCGATATTATCTCTTGCTTTTGCCCTTTTTTCTGTGGGCGGAACTAAAAAATCATTATCCATTGAAGAAAACCAGCATTGAGGGCAAACAATGGACTGATAAACGAGCGGAAAAATTGCGCCGTACTTTGCCGATGGCTCATAAAGCCTGTGAAGTTCGTCGGTGAGTTTTCCCGCTATCAGTCTGCCGCCGCCGGAAAGCAGTTCTTCTTTGCGAAATAATTCGTCGCAAATAGGACATTCATATTCTTTTTTGGATTGAAAAGTTACTTTTAATTCGCCTTCAGCTGACATTTTACGCCTCCAAAACTATCATTGCTATTGCATTATCTTTTTCATGTGACAGGGAAATATGCACAAAAGAAGCACCCGATTTTTTAAACGCATCCAGCGCTGTATTAAACAATTTTATTTGGGGTTTTCCGTTATCACTGTTATGAACACAAATATCCCTTAAAACAATTTGCGCAAGCCCTGTTCCCAGCGCTTTGCCAAACGCCTCTTTTGCGGCAAACCTGGCTGCCAGAATTTGAGCTGCACTGTTGTTTTTGCCGGCGGCTGTGTTTGCAATGTTAAGCTCATCTGGATGAAAAAATCTTTCCAGCAACCTATCGTTTCCCAGCCATTGTTCCATGCGATTAATCTGGACTATGTCTATTCCGATGCCTGTGATCATTAATATAACTATATCACGGATATTTTATAAAACTCAATTGGTCAATTACAATTTTTGCTATCCCTTTGCCATCAAGGCCGTTAACAGCAAGCAGCTCTTCTCTTGTGCCAAGAGCATTGTTCCCTTCCAGGAAGCTGCTTTCTGCTGCAAGAATTGTTAGTTTAGTTTTAACGCTGTGTTTTAAGGCAAGTGCAGATGCGTACTCCCCAAAGCCGCCATCTTTTATTCCTTCTTCGATAAAAATTGTCAGTTTATATGTATTCATCAATTCAATAAGATAATTTTCGTCTACAGGTTTTAAAAATCGTAAATTGTAAAGGTCTGCCTTTATTTGGTTTTCTTTTAAAATGGCTGCAGCTTCCACTACTTCACGGTAAAGGCTTCCTGTAAAAGCAAGGCATACCTGTTTTTCATCGTTTTCTGTGACAAAAACCCCGCGTCCCAATTCCAGCGGCAGTGAGAATGCTTCGATCTCCAACGGGCAATTTGCTTTTGGATAACGGATAATCATAGGCCCCAAAGTTTCTTGTTCCAATGTCCATTCAAACATAAGACGCATTTCATTTTCGCTTGCAGGGGCAAAGATAGTAATGTTTGGCGTACTGCGAAACAACGAAATATCAAAAAGCCCCTGATGAGTTTCTCCGTCTGCGCTGACAAAACCTGCTCTGTCTAAAGCAAAAATAACAGGCAGTTTTTGAAGAGCAGCATCATGGATAATTTGATCAACTGCACGTTGAACAAAAGTTGAATATAAAGCCACAACAGGTCTTAAATTATTTGCAGCAAGTCCTGATGCAAAAGTAGCCGCATGTCCTTCTGCAATGCCAACATCAAAAAACCGGTCTGGAAAGGTTTGAGCAAAAACTGCAAGTCCTGTACCGGATTTCATTGCCGCTGTAATAGTGACAATTCGTTTGTCCTCTTTTGCTGTTGATAAAAGCATGTCGGAAAAAGCTTCTGTAAAACTTTTGTTAAAATTTTTATTTATGTTTATACTTTCCGTTAAACCATCGTTTATAGAAAATGAGACAACGCCATGGTAATTGTCTGGTTTATCCTCGGCATAATTAAATCCCTTGCCTTTTCGTGTAACTACATGGATAACAACAGGAAGGTTAAGTTTACAAACATCTTCTAGGACATCGGTTAGAACTCCAATGTTGTGGCCGTTTATAGGGCCAACATATTCAAAACCCAAATCAACGAAAAAATTGTCGATATAAAAAACCGCTTTTACAGCTCTTTTTAATCTTACAATGAGCTTAAAAAATGCTTCTCCAATAAAGGGAAGTTTTTTTGCAAGCGCGTCAAAATGACGGCGGAAAGTTTGATACTTTGCTTTCATGGAAAGACGGCTTAAATATTTAGAAAGCCCTCCTACATTGCGGCTAATGGACATTTTATTGTCATTAAGGATCACAATCAGCGGTAAACCAAGATGTCCGGCATGTGAGAGCGCTTCATAAGCAAGCCCGCCTGTGAGTGCGCCGTCGCCAATTACAGCTATTGCATGAGTTTTTTTATTTTGAATTTTGTCTGCTGCCAAAAGCCCAAGCGCTGCGGAAATGGAAGTAGAAGCGTGTCCTGTATTAAAAGCATCATGAGGGCTTTCACTTGTTTTTGGAAAACCGCAAAGCCCGTTCCTTTTACGAAGACTGGAAAAAGATTCAAGGCGGCCAGTAAGAAGTTTATGCGCATAACATTGATGCCCTACATCCCAGACGATTTTATCATCAGGTGAATTAAAAACACGGTGTAATGCAATGCTTATTTCTACAGCTCCCAAATTGGATGCCAGATGCCCTCCGTTACTCGAAACAACAGAAATTATCTGCTGGCGGATTTCTTTTGCAAGTTGATTTAGTTCACGCAGGGTTAATTTTTTTAAATCTGCAGGAGATTTAATACTTTGCAGCATTAGCTGTCACCGGTACCTGTATTGCGGATGTCTTCAAGGCTTTTTCGCCTGGATTTAACAAGATCTGTTAATTCAATAAGCATATCTCTATTAACATCTGCAGCAAGAGGAATTAGGTATTGTTCTGTTTCGTCAATGTAACGCTCGACAAAATCAAGGTTGTTTACAAAACCTAAAGAGATCATGTTAGAGATACGATCCGCTACTTTAAGGATTTTGGCGTTTAAAGAACCGGACTCTTTTATACGGGTAAGAAACTCAGGTTTGGACTCTCCATCACGGCGGGAAACTTCCTGAACCAGACTATATACAGCATGGCTTTCAAAATCGATTGACAATAAATAATTGTGGCTGATATCGGGAATGTCTTCCAGAATATCGTGTATAACGGAAGCTTTAAGTAATACAGAATCAATATACTTGTAGTCGATAAGTATTGCCATTGTATCAAGCTGATGACGGAACATATTTCCGCCTCCCGTTCGTGATTTGCCAATTAAAGCTGCGGCAATCTGGATGTAAGGAGCAATACGGAATCCGCTTAATTGATCCATTTGTTCGGTATTCATTACAAGTCCTTTAAATAATTGGTATATTTCTCTGTACGTTTTAATGTATCATGGAGTTTTACCTTTTGTTCTTCTACAAGTTCCGGCGGCGCATTTGTTGTAAATTGTTCGTTTGTTAGTTTAATACGCAGGCTTTCGATATACTTGTGATCCCTTTCCAAATCGTTTGCAAATTTTTTCTTTAATGCTGACATATCTACAGCTTCGGCGATAAAAATGAGCGCCTCAAATCCGGTGCCAGCCATGCCGATGGAGCCGGCAATACGCTGTATTTCGCTTTTTTCGGTTTCGATCTGTATTTCGCCAATTCCAGCCAAAAGTTTTATTAGTTCTTCGTTTTCTGTAAAAGTTTTTTTTATAAATTGTTTTTCCTGTTCTGCACTGGTGCGAATCAGAAGGCGCAATTTTTTATCCGGTGTAATATTACATTCGCTTCGTAAGGTTCGTATCATTCCAACAAGCGATTGTAAAACTGCAAAATTTCTTTCTTCATTGGGCTCAAACAGTTTTTCATCATATTCGGGGTAACGGCTGCAAATTAAAAGTTCCGCTCCCCGATTGGGAATTTTTTGGTATATCTCTTCTGTAACAAACGGTAAAAACGGATGAAGAAGCTGTAATGATTTTTTGAGTACATCCAGCAAAATGACTGTTGCGCGATCTTTTTCTGAATCGCTGCCGCCTTTCATGGAAAGTTTTGTCACTTCTACATACCAATCGCAAAAGTCATTCCAGAAAAACTCGTAGGCAGTAAGGGCTGCATCATTGTAACGATACGAAAAGAAAGCTTCCCTCATGGATTTTGCAGCATTGTTAAGCCGTGAATATATCCATTTGTCCGCAGGGAGTAGTTGAGGATTATCAATTAACTGCCGTCCTTCCAGGTTCATTAAAATATAACGGCTGGCATTCCATACTTTGTTGGCAAATTTAGAGCCCACTTTAAAAGATTCTTTATCGACAAGGACATCCTGCCCCTGAGCGCACATAAAACTAAGAGTAAACTTCATTGCATCTGCGCCAAACTCATCAACAAGTTCAAGCGGGTCAAGGCCGTTGCCAAGCGACTTGCTCATCTTGCGCCCTTGTTTGTCGCGTAAAAGCCCGTGAATGTAAATGTCACGGAACGGCGCTTTCCCTGTAAACTCAAGCCCGGCCATTATCATTCTTGCAACCCAAAAGAAAATTATATCGTAAGCCGTGATAAGGGCAGTAGTGGGGTAGTAGTTTTTAAAATCGGCAGTATTGGATTGTGATTCACCTTCCCAGCCCAAAGTGCTGAACGGCCATAACCAGCTGGAAAACCATGTGTCAAGTACGTCCGGGTCCTGCTTTATGTTTTTGCCATTACAATCGGGGCAGGCGTTAATGTCGTTACGCGACACTGTAAGCTTGCCGCAATCGGTGCATGTCCAGGCAGGGATTCGGTGCCCCCACCATAATTGACGGCTGATGCACCAGTCTCTGATATTTTCCATCCAGTGTTTAAAGGTGTTTTCCCATTTTTTTGGATAAAACGTAAAGTCTCCCTTTTGCCAGCTGTTTAGAGCTTTTTTGGCCAAAGGCTTCATTCTTACAAACCATTGTTCAGAAAGAAAAGGTTCTATTACTGTTTGGCAGCGGTAACAATGTCCCACTGAATGTTTAAGAGGTTCTTCCTTTACAAGCAATCCTGCGGCAGTTAAGTCTTCAAGGACGGCCTTTCGCGCTTCTTTAACCGCAAGAGCGCGATATTTTTCCGGCACTTCATCGCCCAATGTTCCGTCGGGGTTTAAAATGTTTATCACAGGTAAATTGTGTTTATTCCCAAGTTCCCAGTCATTGGGATCATGAGCAGGAGTTACCTTTAAAGCTCCTGTACCCAGTTCCTTGTTTACATAGGTATCAAAAATAACCGGTATATCACGCTGTGTAAGAGGCAGCCGGACAGTTTTTCCTTTGAGCCCAACGTAACGTTCATCTTCGGGGTGAACTGCTACGGCAGTATCGCCTAACATGGTTTCCGGGCGTGTAGTTGCAATAACAATACTTGCGTCATTCTCCAAAAAATAGCGGATATAATACATTTTGCCGGATACATCTTCGTATTCAACTTCGTCATCGGCAAGGGCAGTTGTGCAGGATGTACACCAATTTACAAGATATTTTCCCTTGTACAAAAGATCACGTTCATAAAGAGTGACAAAAATCTCCCGGACAGCACGGGAGAGGCCTTCGTCCATTGTAAAGCGCTCACGGTTCCAATCTACGCTGGCTCCAATTTTTTCAAGCTGCTTTGTGATGATGGCGTGATGCTCTTTTTTTACTTTCCATGTTTCTTCCAGGAATTTTTCCCGCCCCAATTCGCGGCGGCTTTTTCCGGTACTTTTTAGTTTGCGTTCAACCACATTCTGCGTGGCAATCCCCGCGTGATCAGTACCCGGAATCCAAAGCGCAGATACGCCTCTCATCCGGTGAAAACGTACAATTATATCCTGTAAACTGTTATTAAGCCCATGCCCCAAATGCAGTACGCCCGTTACATTGGGCGGAGGAATTGCCACTACAAATGGCGGTTCTTCGGAATTTTTGGTATCTGGAGAAAAAGCGCCATTATCCTTCCACAGGGCATAAATGCGGTCTTCAAAAGTTTTTGGGTCGTAAGCTTTTGTTAGTTCTACTGCTGTCATTATATGATCAATAATACTAATTTTGTTAATTTTTTTCAATGTCTAAAACTGTTAGAAAACAACCCGCGTTACAAATTGATCCAGTAGTACCAGTATTCCAAGTAAACCTGTATAAATCGCAAAACCAAACAGTGATTTTTCCCTGATTATTTTAAGCATGAATTTAACCGCGAAAAATCCCACTATTGCTGCGGTTACTGTTCCTGCGATTACCGCAACCACGTTGATGCTTTCAGGAGCAATTTTGCCTGTTACAAGGTCTTTGGAGTGCAATACAACAGCGCCAAGTATCGCAGGGATAGCCAATAGAAAGGCAAACCTTGCGGCGAAATCCCGGTTTAGTTTGCAGAAAAGCGCGCCTGATATGGCAGCGCCAGAACGTGAAATGCCTGGGGGAATTGCAATTGCCTGCATAAGACCGATAAATAATGCGGCAAACCAGTTCATGGTTTGTTTTTTTACAGCCTGCCTGGAAAGCAATTCGGCGGTAATTAAAAGTACAGTCGTAATTAAAAAGCAAAATCCCAAAAATTGTGCAGTTTCAAAAATAGTCTCGATTTTTTTGTTAAAAACCAAGGCGGCAATTACAGCAGGAATTGTTCCCAGAATTAAAAAGGCAGTAAGCTTCTGAAATGGTTTACGCAAAAGAGCCCATATATCTTTCCATAAAGCGGCAAAAACCGCAATTAAAGTTCCAAAGTGCAGCATTGTATCAAAAAACAAACCGGGCTCGTTTATCCCAAAAACTTTTTGTAACAATACCAGATGCCCCGAACTGCTAACAGGAAGGAATTCCGTCAACCCCTGAACAATACCCAATACAACTGCTTCAAAAACACTCATTAAAATACCCCTTAATCATCTTAGTAGAAACCATTCAGAGTGTCACCAGCTAATGCGGTAAAATCATCGCGTGTACGGTAATTCCTCTTTCTTCCACTGCTCTGTCTACAAGGGCTTTGGTGATCCTCCCTCTTGGTCTTGGGTGCGGAGGGGCATCCCCAATCAGGAGCATTAACCTGGCTTCCGCTTCCCACGGGAAGCGACTTGCGCCATCGTATAAGGCTTCGTAGACCGCTTCGGGAATGTCGCCGCCGCCATGGGGGCGGATTACGTTCAGGGCGCGCTGGAAACGTGCAAAGTCTGTGGTAAAGGAAGTAAGCCTTGTAAGGTAAACATCATGGTAATCTTTAAATTGAACCAATCCAATTCTAAAAGACGGGAAAAGGCCTAACATTTCTTCGAGCATGGGAATGAGCTTTTCGCGAATCGGATCGATATACGGTCTCATGCTGCCGGTTGTATCAAGACATATTACAAGGTCAAGTTGTTTGCCAGCCTCCCTTTCCAGCAGTTCACG
>JAITFY010000145.1 GCA_031281025.1 Treponema sp.
TGTTCCAGAATTACTGGAACTTAATGGAAAAAATTGTTTAAACGTGGCACTCAATTTTACAATGGAATGCCAACGGCTAGTAGCATAGATATGGCAGAATATGAAAAAAAAGTTCGTCAGGTTTTAGCAGAAAATCATTGTTACTTTAAGCGACGTGGCAAGGGCGATCATGACATTTGGTATAGTCCTATTTCTAACCAGAGTTTTCCTGTTGACAGTAAAATTAAATCCCGGCATCTTGCTAACACTATTATGAAACAAGCAGGTATCACCCGTCGGTTTTAGAAACAAGTGGGTAGCAGCAATCACTTATCAATATTTTTCATGCAATGAAATGTCGTAATAGCTTTATAAAACAACATAAAAACATGAGGGGGAAAAACAAATGGCGATGATGACTGATAAGGAAGCGGATGCTTTAGACGAATTAATGACCCATACAGATTTAAAATTAGGGCCAAACGGAACACGTTTTTTTTTTTTTTTTTTTTTTCAAATGATAGCCCTTGATGAAAATACAGCCCGTATTCTAAATGCCCAGTCCATAGCGACTCACCGAAGCCCTGCAGAGCTTATTGCCGATCTTGTACATGAGCGTCTTGCAGTTGCCCTGTAGAAAACCTCTGCGTTTCCGAGGTGCCAGGCACGGGGTCAGACGTGGTGCCTGACCCCATGTTTGGCACCCGTCCACATTGCGCCCTCTTTAATAACATACATACAACTGATAAACTTGAAACTACCATTAAAACATTAACCATTAAAATGGAGCAAAAAATGAACAAATACCGGACGCACACCTGCGGGCAGCTGCGTGAAGAGCATGTTAACCAGACAGTCAAGCTATCGGGCTGGGTGGATACAATCCGCGATCATGGCGGCGTTATTTTCCTTGATCTTAGGGATCAGTACGGCGTTACTCAGGTTGTTATAGGGGACAGCTTATCTGAGGACAGATTACCACCCAGAGAAAGCGTTATATCAATTTGCGGCCCCGTGAAAAAGCGGGATGCCCAAACTGTTAACACAAAAATAGAGACCGGAACTGTAGAGGTTCATACCGAAACAATTGATGTCCTAAGTAAAGCAGTCCGCACCATGCCGTTTGTGATCAGTGAGTCAAAAAACACAAGAGAAGAAGTCCGCCTGTGTCATCGATTTTTGGATCTGCGCAATCCTGCAGTAAAAGACAATATCCTATTGCGCTCAAAAGTAATTGAGTTTTTACGTTTCAAAATGCAAGAATTGGGGTTTACAGAATTCCAAACGCCCATTTTAACTTCGTCATCGCCGGAGGGAGCAAGGGATTACCTCGTTCCAAGCCGCAAACACCATGGCAAGTTTTATGCACTCCCGCAGGCTCCGCAAATTTTCAAGCAGCTTTTAATGGTTTCCGGGTTTGACCGTTATTTTCAGATTGCACCCTGTTTTCGTGACGAAGATTCCAGAGCCGATCGCTCACCAGGGGAATTTTACCAGCTGGATTTTGAAATGTCTTTTGCAGAACAGGAAGATGTTTTACAAACTGCAGAAACTGTGATGTATGAAACTTTTAAAACATTTTCCAAAAAAGAAATCAGCCCTGTACCTTTTCGCCGTATTCCCTACAGGGAAGCTATGTTAAAATACGGAACAGATAAACCCGATCTTCGCAACCCATTGGTTATCAATGATTTAACGTTATTTTTTGCAGATGTGGATTTTGCGCCGTTTAAAAATATTCCTGTCCGCGGCATTTTGGCTGAGGGCGCGGCCTTGCAGTCAAAATCCTTCTTTGAAAAAATGCTTGTCTTTGCTACGGAAATTGGCATGAAAGGACTTGGTTATATATCAGTTCTGGAAGACGGCTCTCTCAAAGGCCCCATTGTTAAGTTTCTTTCGGAAGAAAAACAGGCTGCTCTAAAAAAAGACCTGTCTTTAAAAAATAACGATACTCTGTTTTTTATTGCTGATACACCCAACATGGTTGACAATTTTGCAGGACAAATTAGAACCGCGCTTGGGAATCAGTTAAAACTAATTAACAAAGATTGTTTTGAATTTTGTTTTATCGTTGATTATCCGATGTTTGGTTATAATGATGAACAAGCCGGTGGTATCGAATTTACCCACAATCCTTTTTCCATGCCGCAGGGCGGTCTTGAAGCTCTGGAAAACAAAAATCCACTGGACATTCTTGCCTGGCAATACGACATTGTGTGTAATGGCATTGAGCTTTCTTCCGGCGCAGTCAGAAACCATCTGCCGGAAGTGATGATAAAAGCGTTTGAAATTGCAGGTTATACCAGGGATGACATCGAAAAAAAATTCCCCGCACTCTTTAACGCATTCCACTACGGCGCTCCTCCTCATGCGGGAATGGCTCCGGGTATTGACCGTATTGTCATGCTGCTGGCAGGCGAAGAAAACATCCGCGAAGTTACAGCATTTCCAATGAACAGCAATGCGCAAGATCTTTTAATGGAAGCTCCATGCGAAGTAACAGAGCAGCAGCTGCGTGAAGTGCATATCAGAATCCGGCAGAAGAACTAGGACTTACTTGTACACCGGCCCCAAAGCTGCGCACGCGCGATAGTCGGATCCTTCTTTATCCATGCCAAAAGCATTCCAGTATGCAGGGCGGAAAATTTTCTCTTCGTTAACATTGTGCATACAAACGGGAATCCGCAGAATGGAGCAGAGAGTTATTAAGTCTGCGCCAATGTGTCCATAAGAAATTGAACCGTGATTCGCTCCCCAGTTGTTCATTACATCGTATGCAGTTTTAAAAGCACTTTTGCCGGTAACTCTGGGCGCAAACCATGTGCATGGCCATGTGTAGTCGGTGCGTTTCCAGAGAATTTCGCTTACTTCATCCGGCAAATGCAGAGTCCAGCCTTCCGCAATCTGGAGTACAGGGCCGATACCCTTAACGATATTGAGCCGTGACATGGTAACAGGCATTTCTGCTTTGGTGATAAAACGCGAAGAAAAACCGCCGCCCCGGAAGTAGCCAAAATCCGCAGCATTCCATGTTGTTGCTGCAAGGCAGGCTTTCCAGTCTTCGTCTTTTACTTCCCAAAAAGGTTTCATCACAGCTTTGCCGTTTTTGTCTTTCATTTCGCCAGATGCATCAACGCAGGCTGCGCCGGAATTGATCAAATGAATAAAGCCGTTTGCTTCTTTTGCAGCTCCAGTTAAATCGTAACCTGTCGCTTTTTTAACTGCTTCGGGGCTCCAGTATGTGCGTACATCTGCGAAAATCTGCGCAGTCCCTGTTAAAAGTTTTCCGAATAACATTCCAACGGCATTTAACGTGTCGTTTTCGGTTGCAAGAACGTACGGTTCACGTACTCCTTCCCAGTCAAAAGAGGAACACATAAGCGATTCGGGAAAATCGCAGTTGGGATAAAAGTCCGTCCATTGGCGCTGCCCCTGGAAACCGCCTGCAATTGCATTGTGTCCCAAACGTTCTTCTTCGCAGCCTTGCGGCAAATTTGGGTTTCCGTTATACATATCCTTGATGATGCACATCATCTTAACGACAAATTCCCATGCCTTGTCCTGCTCATCTCGTGAACGCTGGCGCTCCGGCGGATTTTTGTCAAAACCTTCTTTGCAGTACTGTTTTGTCCAGGTTAGGGCTTTTTGAAATTCTTTTTCGTTATAGATTCCGTTTTCCATTCTTCGGATTATTTCTATTTCATCTACACTTTCAACCCTCATGCCAAGATACTCTTCAAAAAATTCAGGGTTGATGATTGAGCCTGCAATACCCATACAGATCGATCCAATTTGCAGATAACTCTTTCCCCTCATTGTTGCTGCAGCAATTGCAGCTCTGCCAAAACGCAGCAGCTTTTCCTGTACATCGGCGGGGATTTCCGTATCGTTTGCGTCCTGAACATCGTGTCCGTAAATGCCAAAAGCAGGAAGACCTTTCTGTGCATGGCTAGCCAACACCGAAGCCAAATACACAGCGCCAGGACGTTCAGTGCCGTTTAAACCCCAAACACCCTTAATGGTTGATGGATCCATGTCCATGGTTTCACTGCCGTAACACCAGCAGGGAGTTACCGTCAGGGTAATGTCCACACCTTCCCGGCGGAATTTATCAGCGCATGCTGCAGATTCCGCTACCCTGCCGATTGTGGTATCGGCAATCACTACCTGCACCGGGTCACCATTGGAATAATGCAGGTTTTTTTCCAGCAGCGTTTTTGCCGCATTTGCCATATTCATGGTTTGGTCTTCAAGAGACTCCCGTACATTCAAAGGACCCTGCCGTGCATCGATAGTCGGTCTGATACCTATTTTAGGATATCCGCCTTTATAACGAATAGCTGCCACTTTTTTCTCCTTGGATTTTATCAATATACGCTATCATTACTTCCAGCAAACCTGACCGGTTGCTCAGTTGTCTGATCACTCTTGAATAATCTGATGTAGCAGTTGGGATAATGCCTTTTTTTAAAATAATGTTACCGTATTTTGCAGTTTCGCCCGTCATTACAATTGCAAAAGCATTTTTTGCCCTTTCGTAAAAAGAAAAACGGTTAATATGCTGAATCGCCGGTGTCTTGGGCCAGTACTTGTCAATTGCCATCCGATAGGATTGTTCTACCATCATATCCAGGCTGTCACCCGGAACAGGAGCCATCATAACAAGCGGGTCTGATACATAGGAATCCAGATTTATCAATGCCAAAATTCCTTCGAGCAGCTCAGGTATCCTTATTCCATCGGCACGGATCACTTTTGAATTCATCGAATCGCCCGGGAAAAAGGCGTCGGCCAAAACTATTTCATCGCCATGCCCCATACGAAAAAGAGCATCAAGCAGCTCGGGGCTGATTACCGGATTTATTCCAATTAACATTTTTTACCTTCTATGTTATCTTTTAGTCTGATGGTAAAAATGTCAAGTCTAAAAAGGAGAAAACATGAAAGATATTACAAAATTGTTTGGCAGCATGGTTTTTAATGATACAGCCATGAAAGAACGCCTTCCAGAAGATATCTATAAATCGCTGAAAACTACAATGTATCAAGGGACGTTTCTTAAACTTGATGTTGCCAATGTTGTGGCTGCCGCCATGAAAGAATGGGCTATCGACAACGGAGCAACACACTTTACCCATTGGTTTCAACCAATGACAGGAACAACTGCAGAGAAACATGAAGCTTTTATCTCTCCATCTGCCGATGGCAATATCATCATGGAGTTCTCCGGCAAGGAACTTGTACGCGGAGAACCTGACGCATCAAGTTTTCCATCCGGCGGGCTTAGGGCAACCTTTGAAGCAAGGGGTTACACTGTTTGGGACATTACGTCGTTTGCATTTATCAAGGACGGAACGCTTTGTATCCCCACGGCTTTTTGTTCGTACTCTGGCGATGCGCTCGATAAAAAGACGCCTTTGCTTCGCTCAATGCAAGCAATCGACAAACAGGCAATTCGTATACTGCGGCTTTTTGGAGACACCAAGGTGCAGCATGTAATTACGACAGTCGGCGCCGAACAGGAATACTTTCTTATCGACAAAGAAATATTTTTAAAGCGCCCGGATTTAGTTTATACTGGCAGAACCTTGTTCGGCGCACGTCCGCCAAAAGGTCAGGAGCTGGAAGACCACTACTTTGGCGCAATTAAACCGCGTGTATCAGCCTTTATGAAAGAACTTGACGAGGAACTTTGGAAGCTTGGCGTATACGCCAAGATCAAACACAATGAGACAGCGCCCGGGCAGCACGAGCTGTCTCCCATTTATACAACAACAAACATCTCTACCGATCATAACCAGATCACAATGGAATTAATGAAAACCATTGCCGACAAACACGGGCTTGCCTGTCTGCTTCATGAAAAACCTTTTGCCGGAGTGAACGGGAGCGGCAAACACAACAACTGGTCAATCTCTACCGACACTGGCGTAAATCTTCTTGAACCGGGTGATACACCGCAAAACAACGCGCAGTTTCTTCTGTTCCTTGCTGCGGTTATAAAAGCCGCAGATGAGTACCAGGACCTTTTAAGGGTTTCTGTTGCAAGTGCGGGGAACGACCACCGGCTTGGCGCAAACGAAGCGCCTCCCGCTATTGTGTCCATGTTCCTTGGCGATGAGTTAACAGAAATCTTTGAAGCGATTGAATCCGGTGCCGGTTACGAAAACAAAGAAAAGCAGCCCATGGAAATTGGCGTATCGGTATTGCCGCATTTCCCAAAGGACACAACAGATCGCAACCGTACTTCTCCATTTGCATTTACCGGAAACAAATTTGAATTCCGTATGCTCGGCTCGAAATTCTCAATTGCAGGCCCCAACATTGTGTTGAACACCATTATCGCAGAAGCCTTGCGCCAGTTTGCAGACAGCCTGGAAATGTCAAAAGACTTTACGGGCGATCTGGCTGTTTTGATCAAAAAAACATTTAAAGAGCACAAACGGATTATCTTTAACGGAAACAATTATTCTTCAGAGTGGGTAACAGAAGCTCAAAAGCGCGGCCTGTCCAATTTAAAAACCACAGTTGATGCACTGCCAGAATTTATTTCAAAAAAGAGCGTGGAGTTATTTTCAAAACATCAAGTTTTTTCCGAGACAGAAATTAATTCCCGCTACGAAATTTTACTGGATGCATATTGTAAAACTCTTCATATCGAAGCTCTTACAATGATCGATATGGTCAAAGGTTTTATTGTTCCTGCCTGTATCGACTACCAGCGGGAATTGGTTGACCTATTAAGGCAAAAAAAAGCATACGGCGGTTTTGACACATCGCTGGAAAATCATTTTCTTGGCAATATTACAAGACTGTCAACAAACCTTTTAAACAAGCAGCTCGTTCTTGAAAATGCAATCCAGGAATCTTCTAACCAAAAACCGGTTGAACTAAAGCTAGAAGAGCTTTCTGGCGCTGCGTGTTTTTATCGCGATAAAATTTTAACAGCAATGTCAGAGCTGCGAATCATCGTTGATGAGCTTGAAACCCTTGTTGCAAAAAAACACTGGCCGTTTCCGGTTTATTCGCAGATACTGTACAGCGTGGTTTGATACCTTGACGTTATCTGCTCCGATTCCCCCACGCCAGCCAAAAACGGGAAACCCATGCTTTCAACATCGCTTAAGTCCCAGCCGGGTGTGAAGGCAGTGGGGGACCAACAAACCCCATGGTAGTCCAGAAAGCGGTCGTTTTGAGTGTAGCCACTGAAGGGATATGAGTGCGATTTTTGCTTCCTGTTATTGAGAAAAATCGATCCAATGATTCTCATAGTATCAACAATATCAAGTTTCAATTTTTTTACAACTTCCGGTGAAATAACTGAAAGCATTGCACCGGTATCCCAAAGAGCATTTGTCAAGTAATTAGTAATCTCATCGTAAATATCAGAAAATAACTCTACAGGCGTTAGAATTGCATCAACTAATTCCGGATATGTATAAGTAAGTGCAGTGTGTTTCTTATCCATAGGATACAATGTTGCCCACAGGAGATATACGAAGAATCTCTTTTTTTGGATTTTGAGGAATATATTTTACCATGAATGAACCACGGGGTATGATTTTTGCCGTTTCTTGCATTGCTTCTCGATCGGAATCATATACACCCAGAATTTCATTGTTGGAAATGACAACTCTTTTTCCAGCATATTTTGAACGTAGTTCCACTTTACTTGATTCGTAAAAAGCTTGTTCTTTTTCTAAGTGCATATTTCTTCTCCTTAATACTGAGCCTGTTGCAAAAACTGAAGTTTTGCAATTGCCTCTGCTTAAAAGATATATCTGGAAATCAGTTTTGTCAAGCAAACGTAATTTGTAAATGCAATTGCAAACGAGTAGCCCAAAACGAATGCCTTTTTATCATGGAACAGATAACAGAGAAAAGATTCCAAACAAATCTGTTCACTCAAAGCCCCTTACCCAATCTCGCTGCCTGTTGCTGTGTTGCAAATTCCCCCGTGCCAACCAAAAACGGGAAACCCTTACAAATTAATTGGAAAAATATAAATCTGGATGGCAAAGAGGTTTATTTGACAATATGTCCGTAAAAGAGTTAAGCAATAAAGCAATGAATGAATATACAAACAATTGATAACGGAGCCTCCTGTCGTGGTCGACTGTCACCATAAATAATTTACATCATACTTATGGATATTTTCATCAATAGTTATCAATGTCATATTTTCGGCTATTGCAGTTGCTACAAGTAATCTATCAAATGGATCTTTGTGGTAATCGTGAAGATTAGGAATTAACTGTAAATATTCTCTTTCAACAGATAACGAATAGAATCCGTTTTCATCTATCATTCGGAAAAATTCCGGCAGCCCACCATCAAGAAGAATTTTTTTGGTTCCTGTTTTAATTGCAACTTCCCATGCTGACACTATGCTTACATATTTTTCAACATTTTTATCCAGAATTATTGTTTTTACTTTGTCAGTTAAAAATGAAGAATTTTCTGCTACCCATAAAATAACATGTGTATCCAAAAGAAATTTCATTATAACATGTACTCCGAAAATTCTTCCATTGGTTCATTAAAATCAGCAGACATGGATATTTTTCCTTCCCAACCACCAAGCTTTGCATTTTTAGCTTTTGTATTAGTATTTATCTTTGATATTTCAAACGGAATTGCCTGTTTATATACAACCTGGCTAAGAAAAACATTTATTGCTGTTGACATATCAAACCCCAAATCATTTAATACAGATTGAGCTTTTACTTTTAATTCGCTGTCTGTCCGAATGTTTATATTTGTAGCTGCCATTGTTATTCCTCCACTAACAAACACCAATTATATATCGGCGTGCGCACAATGTCAACACGCATGCGAACCAAAGGGAGGCATCTGCCGATTTTTTCAACCCCCTCCCCCCTTCTTCGCAAAGCATTATTCCAACAAGTTGATTTTTCGGCTTTTTTATGTTATATTTAGTTTAAAATGCTTAGTCGCTGTATGGCGACGTTTAATCCATTCCGCACATCTCGCGAACCGGAGATACGCATGGAGCCTGAATTCATCTTTGTTCCTTCGGCTTTTAAGCATGGAGTTACAAAAGAAGACATTTACCATGCTTTTAAAACTATGATTCTCAAAGGTTTGCTGGAAGGTTATGATAACAAATATGCTTTTGTTGGTTTTAATCGTGCTGGAAACCCGATTGAAGTATTTTATAATCCCATTGGCGATGATACGATTAAGGTATTTCACGCTATGGGCTGCCAAAGCAGTACAATTACTCAAATAGAGTAGGAGAAACAAATGAATAATTACACTGACATGACTGATGAAGAATATGGCGCTCTCGATGAAGAGTTGACCCGCAATCCGCCAAGAATCATTTCTAATGGCAACGATTGGCTTAGCCAGCGCGAAATCCGTATTTTGGGACTGAAAAACATGACAGTCAATTACCTGTTGACTAAAGCAAAAGCTGCCAACAAAAGCCCCGCCCAGATCATCGACGAACTGGTTGGAAAAGAAATAGCTGCCGCTGTTTAACAAATTAAAAGGTAAAAGTTTTCGAAATTCGCTAAAGAATCGCACACAATAATTTCTTATTCCAATAGAGCATTGCTAAACCGAGCATTTTGTGATAAATTATTTAAAAGGGAGTCATTTTGGTTATCGAATATCATGAAGCTGCATTTGCTCACTGTATAGCAGAAGCAGATATTGCGTGGGCGCTTCAGACGCAATTTTTCGAAAGACCAGCTTCCGATGGGAGTTACCTTGCCATCGGCTTCAATCGTGTTGGCAATCCGCTTGAAGTCGCCTATCGTGAATTAGATGATGGCTCATTATTCGTATTTCACGCTATGCCGTGCCGTCAAAAATGGCTCGATGCGGTAAATGAAGGGAGAAAACATGGTAAAAAGACCGACTGACGAAGAAGCATGGGAACTTCAAAAAAAATGGGCAGAAAATCCGCCTGAAC
>JAITFY010000077.1 GCA_031281025.1 Treponema sp.
TTCCTATTTTGGAAAGCTCATCTACAATGATACTTGCAGTATCCTGGTACATGGTGCTTTCAGACCTGATTGTAAGATCAAACTCAACCGGCCGGTTTTCCCAATCGCGCATTGTACCGGATGAATCCCTGTTTATGTTGATAAAAGAGAGCAGCTCAATCGCTCTTTCTGTATCAAATAAAAATTGATTTTTAATTTCGGGATTGTAAAAAGGATTAGGCCCTGGAAAAATATCGAGCTTGGGCTCTGCAAGACCCCTAAACACTTGCGAGTTTATTCTTTCGCGATTTAAAAGGCAGCTCATTGCCTGACGGAATTCTTTTAGAACAAACCACTCGTATGAAGGTTTTCCGGTGTTAACGGGATTTTGGTTAAATGTCCAAAACGGAGCTCCAAGCGCGCTCTCGGCATTAAATACTGTGTAATTTTTAACTCTGGCATTAACAAGACCGCTTATATCTTCCGGACGCAGCCGGTAAGATTCAATGCTGCCATTTTTAAACAACAGTAATTGGGTGTTTTCTTCTGGAATTATCCGTACAATCATTTCATCTGTGTACGGAATTGATACATCGTTAATGTCTTTGTTCCAGTAATCAGGATTACGCTTGTAAACAAGTCTTTGGCCATGACTGTATTCAACCAAAAACCATTTTCCCATAGAAGGGATTGTACGCGGATTAACTGCAATGCTGAATATACTTCTAACTTCGTTAACGCCTCCTTTTAATTTTGCAGGTTCATAAAGATGGCGCGGGCCAAAGTTCATATTGGTCATTAAAAAGGGTTCTGAAATAATTCTTGGAAAATTAAAAGCAAAGGTAAGATCATCTATTTTACTGATTGTTACACGCTCTTCGCTGCCGTCCGGCATTATCACAAACTGTCCATAGTAACCGGAACTTTGAAACTCAGGGTCGCCTTCTATTTCGTCATACCAAAAGATAATATCATCGCTTGTAACTTTAATTCTTCTTGGAGAATTGTAATAAGTCCAATACAGGTCGTCACGAAAAGTATAAACCACCTGCATGGTATTATTTTCTTCATCTACGATAACTTCTGGAGTTGCAATTCTGGGTTTCCATTCCCGTTTTATAACATCATAATCCAAAAGCCAGTCAAGCATATTTCCTACAACAGCGGAAGTTGTAGCATCCTGCTCGGCAATAAGAATGTTAAAACTTTTAGGGTCTTCGTTCATCACAGAAACCCAGCTGCCCCCGGCTATCCCCGGTACGAATTCCTCTCCCTGCCACGGCTTACTTACAGTTTTAAGAAGAAGTTCCTCAAGCCCTTGTGCCCTAAAATTCTCCAGTTCTTCCAGTGTTAGTTCTTCATAGGTTAAACAGGTAAAAAATACAAATAAAAGAATTCCCAAAAAAACAGAGATTTTTTTCATAATGTATTTTATCAAAAAATTAGGTGGGTGTAAATGCAGATGTTTATATGTTATCTAACCCCAAAGCTCCGTAGACAAATAGCGCTCCCCTGTATCAGGTAAAATCACTACGATTGTTTTACCTGCGTTTTCTGAACGTCTGGCAATAGACAAAGCGGCTTCCAGTGCAGCGCCGGAGGAAATCCCTGCAAAGATTCCCTCCAAACGCGCTAAATTACGTGCAACGGCGGCGGCTTTTTCCTCGTCCACAGGGAGAACTTCGTCTATAATGGACATTTCAAGTACGCCGGGAATAAACCCCGCTCCTATACCCTGAATTTTGTGAGAACCTGCATCGCCGCCGGAAAGTACCGCAGAAGAGAGCGGTTCAACGGCAATTACCTTAATTGACTGGTTTTTTGCTTTTAAAAATTTGGAGCAGCCGGTTAGAGTTCCTCCCGTTCCAACTCCGCCAACAAGGATATCTATCTTTCCATTGGTGTCGTTCCAAATTTCAGGTCCTGTTGTTTTTTCGTGAATAGCGGGATTTGCAGGATTGTCAAATTGCCGGGGAATCCAGGAATTAGGGATCGAAACAGCAAGTTTTTCCGCTTCTTCGATTGCCCCTTTCATGCCGGATTTTCCGTCTGTAAGTACAACTTCCGCTCCAAGCGCCTTTAAAAGTTTCTGTCTTTCAATGCTCATTGTTTGCGGCATGGTAAGGATTATTCTGTATCCCTTAACTGCGGCTATGTAAGCCAGCCCAATGCCGGTGTTGCCGCTTGTTGCTTCGATAATGCACGAGCCTTTTGTAAGTTTTCCTTCTTTTTCTGCCGCTTCAATCATCGCTAAAGCAATGCGATCTTTGATACTGTGCATAGGATTAAAGCTTTCCAGTTTAACAAGTATATCTGTTTCTGTGTCATTCATCCTGTTTAAACGTACAAGCGGAGTATTGCCAATTAAATCGGTAATTTTATTAAACTGATAACCCATAATCCAAATCTTCAATTATGTCATCAATATGCTCTGTACCAATGGAAAGCCTTATCGTATTGGGTTTTATTCCGCAGCCAAGCAATTCGCTTTCTGACATTTGTGAATGTGTGGTAGATGCCGGATGAATCACAAGCGACTTTACATCCGCAACATTTGCAAGAAGAGAAAATAACCGAAGTTTTTCTGTAAAAACCTTTGCTCTTTGCGCGTCTCCTTTAATCTCGAATGTAAAAATGGAACCTGCGCCTTTTGGAAAATACCGTTTGTAAAGGCCGTGATTTTTGTGTCCCAAAAGGGAAGGGTGGTTGACGCTTTCTACCTGCGGATGCCCGGCAAGGAATTCCACAACTTTAAGGGAGTTTTCTACATGGCGTTCAACACGCAGGGAAAGAGTTTCAAGCCCCTGCAAGAATAAAAATGCGTTAAAAGGTGAAAGCGCAGCTCCAGTGTCACGTAACAGAGTAGTGCGCGCCTTGATAATGTAAGCCATGTTTTTTACCGCTTCTGTAAAAACAATGCCATGGTAACTTGGGTTTGGTTTGGAAAGGCCTGTAAATTTGTCATTTTGTGCCCAGTCAAATTTGCCGCTGTCAATAATTACGCCGCCAATGGAAGTACCGTGCCCTCCTATAAACTTTGTCGCGGAATGTACGACAATATCAGCGCCCAGTTCAATTGGTCTTAAAAGATATGGGGTAGCAAATGTATTATCTGCGATTACAGGAATACTGTTTTTATGGGCAATTTCGGCTACCGCTTCGATATCTACAATACTGGAATTGGGATTCCCCATAGTTTCAAAGAATATCGCTTTTGTATTTGGTTTAATTGCTTTTTCAAAATTTGCAGGATCACTTCCGTCAACAAAAGTGGTTTCTACACCCATATCCTTAAAGGTATGTGCAAACAAATTGTAAGTACCGCCGTATATTTGCGTATCTGCAATTATATGATCGCCTGCGCGTGTTATGTTCTGAATTGCCAAAGTAGATGCCGCCTGCCCGGATGCCAATGCAAGAGCTCCAACGCCCATTTCCAGAGCCGCCATTCGCTGCTCAAAAACATCCCATGTGGGATTCATAATTCTTGTATAGATATTCCCCATTTCTGTCAAAGCAAAACGGTCTGCCGCCGATTTTGCGCTGGGAAAAACATAAGAAGTTGTCTGGTAAATTGGGACAGCTCTTGAATCTGTTGCCGGATCGGGCTTTTCCTGCCCTGCGTGAATCTGGATTGTTTCAAAACGATAATTTTTTTTGGACATAGTATCTCCTTGTTGTAACCAATATACAATAATATAGGTTAAATTATCAAGGGATTTTTTAAAATATAAATTGACATTTTTTAAAATATATTGTATGAATTTATTTAGAGGTAATAATGGACAAAAACGATAATTTGCGAAAAATTATTCTTTTAGTTGATGATGATCAGACTCATCTTTCAATTACTGGAATTCTATTAAGAGAAAAATATGAAGTATTTATGGAAAAATCAGGAAAAGAAGCTTTGGAATTCCTAAATAACAAACAAATCGTTCCAGATTTAATACTTCTTGATATTCTAATGCCAGAAATGGACGGCTGGATAGTATTCGACAAAATTAATGATATTGCCGCTTTAAAATTCACTCCAATAATGTTTTATACATCATTGGATGATGATAGCGCCAAAGAAAAGGCCTATGAGCTTGGTGCATTTGATTACATTACAAAACCATGTAATAACTCAGTTTTACAGGAAAAAATAAAAGAAACATTAGAAAGAGCAGAATTACAAAAACAGCATTACGGCATATAACGATAATGAAAATAGTTCATCCCAACGGCACAATAGGTATCATCGGTGGCGGGCAGCTTGGCCGTATGATGATTTACCGCTCCAAAAAGCTGGGATTCCGTTTTGCTGTTCTTGACGAAAATGAAGCGCCCGCACAGGCGCTTTCTGATGTTTTTATAAAAGGAAGCCTAAAAGATGCAGATGCGCTGGAAGAGCTTTCAAAAGTTTCGGATGTTTTAACATACGAAATCGAACACATTAATACCGCAGCCCTTGAGAATATCCATTCCAAAGGCAAGGTTATATACCCGTCGCCTGATGTATTGGCAGTTATTCAAGACAAGCTTTTACAGAAAGAGTTATTCGTAAAAAAGGGGCTTCCCACAGCGCCGTTTTTTAAAGAAGATGATCCTTGTAAAGCAGATTTTAGCGCAAGAGTATTTCCGCTTGTGCAAAAAAGCCGGCGGGAAGGCTACGACGGACGAGGGGTAAAAATTCTTAAAAGCGCAAACGATGAACCTATGAGCCCTCCTTCGATATTCGAGGAAATGGTCGATATCGATAAAGAACTTGCCGTAATGGTAAGCCGCTCCATAGACGGTTCTCTTGCACTGTTCCCTGTTACGGAGATGGCCTTTAATCCTGATCACAACATTTGTGATACAGTTATAACACCGGCTCGTATAAACGAAAAAACAGCCGCCATAACAAGAGACATTGCTGTAAGTGTTGTAGAATCTCTAAACGGCATCGGCATTTTTGGCGTTGAGCTTTTTTTGGATACTCAAGGCAAAGTACTTGTAAATGAAGTTGCCCCGCGTCCGCATAATTCAGGGCATTATACTATGGAAGCCTGCGTTACCTGCCAGTTTGAACAGCATGTACGTGCAATTTGCGGCCTTCCGCTGGGAGATACAACACTTCTAAGGCCTGCCGTAATGGTAAACTTACTGGGGCAGCCAAACTCAAGTGGAGCAGTGGCCGTTCATGGTTTGGACAGGGCTTTACAAGTTGCGGGTTTTTCGCCGCACTTTTACGGAAAATCACAAACACGCCCCTTTCGCAAGATGGGGCATTTTACGGTAACTTCTGATACACTGGAAGATGCTTTAAAGAAAGCCGAATATGTACGGTCTTTCCTTAAAATCAGCTCAATAACTTTAACTGGAGAAACAAAATGATAGGAATTATCATGGGAAGCGATTCCGACTTTTCTGTAATGGAGGCTGCGGGCGAAATTTTAAAAGAAGCTGGTATTCCCTTTGAAATGACAATCGTTTCTGCACACCGCACTCCGCAGCGTCTTTTCCATTATGCGCAAACTGCGCAGCAGCGCGGGCTTAAAGTTATAATTGCAGGCGCTGGAGGAGCTGCGCATCTTCCCGGAATGACGGCATCCATTACAACCCTTCCGGTAATCGGAGTCCCTGTAAAGACTCAAGCCTTTTCAGGGCTCGACTCCCTCTTATCGATTGTACAGATGCCCGCAGGGATTCCAGTCGCAACAGTTTCGGTAAACGGAGCAAAAAATGCAGGCCTCCTTGCAATACGCATCCTGGCATTGCAGGATGAAACAATTGCAAAATGGCTAAAAAACTATATGGAAAGCATAAAAGAAGAAGTTGAGAACAAAGCCAAAAAAATGGAAGCCAATTAATTGGAAGCCAATTAAGGAGAACAAAATGCCGGAAAAACTGCATGACCAATGCGGCGTTTTTGGAATATATTCAAACGATATATCCGATGTAGCATCTCAATGTTATCTTGCTCTTTATGCGCTTCAGCACAGGGGGCAGGAAAGCTGCGGCATTGCAGTATGCAATGACGGAGTTATGCAATACCATAACGATCTTGGCCTTGTTCCCGATGTTTTTTCCAAGGAAAAACTGGAAAAGCTTGGCAAAGGCAACATGGCGGTAGGCCATGTGCGTTATTCTCCGGTTGATCAAAGAAGCCGTTCAAATGCACAGCCGCTTGTTGTACGCCACAGCAAAGGCTCAATTGCAATTGCGCATAACGGAAGCCTTACCAATGCGCAAACCCTGCGCGAAAATCTGCAATTACAGGGAACTGTATTTCATACAACCAATGATACAGAAGTAATAATTAACATTATAACAAAAAAAAGAATCAATACAAACTCAATAGAAAACGCAATAGAAGAAACAATGAAAGAAATAAAAGGCGCATACTCATTGGTTATTATGTCACCTAAAAAACTTATTGCAGTGCGGGATATTTGCGGTTTTCGTCCGCTTTGTCTGGGTAAACTTAACGGTGCGTATATAATTGCTTCGGAAAGCTGTGCGCTTGACAGCATAGGAGCGGATTTTATCCGCGATATTGAACCAGGAGAGATTTTAATAATCGATCATCACGGACAAAGAAGCATTAAAACTCACTGCGGCAAGAAAAATAATATGTGTGTATTTGAATTTATTTATTTTGCACGTCCAGATTCCATAATAGAAGGAGCGAATGTTCACGAAGCAAGGATTCGTGCCGGTCGTTTTCTTGCAGAAGAACATCCAGTTGATGCACAAGTTGTAATTGGAGTGCCGTCTTCCGGCCTTGATGCCGCACTTGGTTATTCGCAGTATTCAGAAATACCCTATGGTGTTGGTTTTATTAAAAATCGATACATAGGACGAACATTTATTGCGCCTACTCAGGAAGAAAGGGAAAAAGCAATACGGATAAAGCTTAATACAATCGCCTCAACGATTAAAAATAAAAAAGTTATTTTAATTGACGATTCTATTATCCGCGGTACCACCATGAAAAGAATTGTAAATCTTGTGCGTGAAACCGGAGCAAAGGAAGTACACTTGCGAATATCGTCTCCGCCATTTATTAATCCATGTTATTTTGGAACAGATATTTCCAGCCGCGAAAATCTTATTTCTCATAAAATGACAACACCGCAAATTTGCAATTATTTAGGCGCAGACAGTCTTGGCTTTTTATCAGTAAAAAATGTTGCTAAAATAGCCAAAAATGCAAAATGTAATTTTTGCGACGGTTGTTTTACCGGCAATTATCCCGTACCAGAACCGGTTATAATAAAAAAAAGTAAATACGATCATAAAATTGGAGAATTGGATTTTTAATGTTAAATAGTTACAGCGAAAGTTACAAAGATGCCGGTGTCGATATTACCGCCGGATACAGAGCAATCGAACTAATAAAAAAACATATCCAGCGTACAAAGGTTAACGGCGTACTTGAAGATGTTGGCGGCTTTGGCGGTTTATATGCGCTTCCCAAAACCGGAACGGCTGAACCTGTTTTGGTTTCTGCAACCGATGGTGTAGGAACAAAACTTAAAATTGCAAAACTTACCGGCAAACACGACACAATTGGAATTGATTGTGTCGCAATGTGCGTTAACGATATTATTTGCGCAGGCGCTAAACCTTTGTTTTTTCTTGATTACCTTGCGCTTGGAAAAAATATACCGGAAAAAGTTGAACAAATCGTATCTGGCATAGCAGAAGGCTGTGTTAGGGCAGGGTGCGCTCTTATCGGCGGGGAAACAGCAGAGCATCCTGGAATTATGAAAGAAGACGAATATGACATTGCAGGTTTTTCTGTGGGAATAGTAGAAAAATCAAAAATCCTGGATAAAGAAAATGTAAAACCCGGCGATATAATCATTGGTTTGAGTTCGTCGGGCGTTCATTCCAACGGCTTTTCGCTGACACGTAAAATTTTTAACATCGATGTTAATTGCAATATACTGGAAAAATACTATCCCGATCTTGGAAAAACGTTAGGTGAAGAACTTTTAATTCCAACCAGGATTTATGTGAATCCTGTTTTACGGCTTTTGGATAAAATTAACGTAAAATCTATATGTCACATAACAGGCGGAGGTTTTTACGAAAACATTCCCCGTATCTTAGGCTCAAACTCAGGTGCAATTATCGATAAAAAAATGATCTATACCCCTCCAATTTTTGACATTATCTCCAAAACAGGAAATATCCCGGAACGTGATATGTTTAATACCTACAACATGGGAGTTGGAATGTGTATAATCACATCTTGCGAAGATGCAAATGAAGCTGTAAGTTTACTTTGTTCATCCACAGAAAAAGCGTTTATAATCGGCGAAATATGCAAAGGAAACGGAGTGTTAATTGACTAAAATTGCAGTCCTTGTAAGTGGAGGCGGAACAAACCTGCAGGCGCTCATCGATGCCTGGAAAAAAGGCAGCCTGGAAAATGGAGAATTGTCCCTTGTGGTTTCTTCGGTTGCCGGCGCTTTTGCTCTTGAAAGAGCGCAAAAGGCAGGTATCAAAACAATAACGATAGAACGAAAAAACTATAAAAAAGCAGAAGAGTTTGACAAAGTATTAACCTCTGTTTTATCTGAACACCAAATAAACCTGGTTGTTTTAGCAGGTTTTTTATCAGTGGTTGGGCCGCAGACAGTAAAAACATTCAAAAATAAAATAATCAATGTGCATCCATCGTTAATACCGTCTTTTTGCGGAAAAGGCTTTTATGGTACTCACGTTCACAAGGCAGCCCTTGAATACGGTGTAAAAATAACAGGCGCTACTGTTCATTATGTAAATGATGTAATAGACGGCGGGCAGATTATTTTACAAAAAGCGGTGGATGTCCTTGTTTCAGATACGCCCGAAACGCTTCAGCAGCGTGTTATGCAGGAAGCGGAGTGGGTTTTGCTGCCGCAAGCAGTAGCGATGATATGTAAATAGCAGAGAACAGAGAGTGATCGTGTTAACCTTGTTTGTTTTGTGGTTAACGGTAGGGGGTTTTGTGAAGGTTTTGGTTGTTGGCGGAGGCGGGCGGGAACATGCAATTGTCAAAGCGTTAAAAAAAAATGAGCGTATTAAACAAATTTATGCGGCGCCCGGCAATGGCGGCATTGGATGTGACGCGCAGTGTATTCCAATTAAAGCTGCGGATATTCCCGGAATGATTGAATTCGTTACAAATAACTCAGTTGACTATGTAGTGGTGGCGCCTGATGATCCTTTGGCGCTTGGTATGGTGGATGCGCTGGAAGTTAAGGGGATTCCCTGTTTTGGCCCCAATAAGGCAGCCGCACGTATCGAAGGCAGCAAGGTTTTTTCCAAAAACTTGATGAAAAAATACGGCATTCCTACGGCGGAATATGAGGTTTTTGATAGTGCAGACATGGCAAAAAAATATGTGAAGACGAATCAAAAATACCCATTGGTGATAAAAGCCGACGGCCTTGCATTGGGAAAAGGCGTCTTCATCGTTCTGGATCAATCACAGGCTCTCGAAACTATCGATACCATAATGGTTGATAAAAAATTTGGAGATAGCGGTTCAAGTATCGTTATCGAAGAATTTTTAAGCGGCCCGGAGGTTTCTGTTCTTGCCTTTACCGATGGTAATACAATTATTCCTATGGTATCATCGATGGACCACAAACGCGCTTTTGATGGAAATACCGGCCCAAACACCGGAGGCATGGGAACAATTGCTCCAAATCCGTATTATACAAAAAAAATTGCGGCAATTTGCGAAAAAACAATTTTTTTGCCGACTATCAATGCGATGTTAACTGAAGGCTGCCCTTTTAAAGGCTGCCTATACTTTGGCCTTATGCTTACAGCTGCAGGCCCTGTTGTAATCGAATATAATTGCAGGTTTGGCGATCCGGAAACTCAAGTGATTCTGCCTCTTTTGGAAACTGACCTTTTTGAAGTGATGGAAGCTGTAACACACAACCGGCTCTCCAGTATCGATATTCGCTGGGCTAGCGGCAGTGCAGCCTGTGTTATTTTGGCAAGCGGGGGTTACCCAGACTCATATAAAAGCGGATTCGCAATCAACGGACTTGATGCCAATGGTTCGTTAAACGAAATAACTGTTTTTCATTCCGGCACCACTTTTAAAGACGGCGTTTTTTTAACAACAGGAGGCCGTGTGCTTGGCGTTACAGCGGCTGCATCTACGCTTGATAATGCTCTTAAAAAGGCATACAAAGCGGCAGGAAGCATACACTTTGAGGGAATGTTTTACAGAAAAGATATTGGTAACATGTCCTGTGTGTCATGAAAAAGATATGGCGAATTATTTTTTTCTTTAAGCAAAATTATCCTTTTTGCTATGGAAACAACATGATCGTTTATTCTGGCATAATAATTTATCGTATCAAGATGGATAGATGTTGTATTAACCGATGGTTTTTTTATTGATAATATATCGACTGATGGTTTAATCCACTTATTCAGCCTTCTAATATGTAAAAGCTGATATTTTTTTTCATCAACATCTGAATATTTTTCCACTATTTCATTTGCAAGTTCAGTATTTTCTTCCCTAAAAGCTCTAACCATTCTTTCGATATTTTCCATTATTTTTTCATGCAGTTCCGTAATTTCTTTTGCGCCGTATTTGGAAAACTCTAAATTTTGTTTAATCATTCTTTTGGCTATAAGCATAAGGTTTTTATCAATGATGTCTCCTATAGATTCAAGTTCATTTTGTATCAATAAATAATTCATGCTTTTTTTTGTTTCTTCCTTGCCAAGCTCTTTTTGAGATATTTTTACCAAATAGAAAATTATTTCTTTATGAAGGATACCTATTTTTTTGTCATATTTACTGATTTTTTTTGTATCTTTCTTTTCCTTGTCTTTAAATGCAATATCCAGTTTTTTAAACATATCTTTGATTAAAACAGTAACAATTAATATTTCCTTTTTTGCCATGTGAAGCGCTATGTCAATATTTTCTTCGATAAGGCTGTCTTGCAGAAATGTTACACCAAAAGATTTTTTTACCGGTTTGTCTTTAATAATTTTACAAACCAATTTAATCATAGGTCCTATAAACCATATATTAATTAATCCCAGTATAAGGTTAAAGCTAACCTGAAAAAACGGAAGCTGCCAAACAACCGGAACACTATTGTAATACCATGGCAGAAGAATACCTTTCATTGGCCATAAAAATGATGTAAAAATGATTACTCCAAAGACACTAAAAAGACAGTTCATGATGGCAACACGTTTGCCGTTTTTTTTGGCGGCAATGGAGGCTAAAAGCACAGTTGACGATGTTCCCCCATACGCGCCCAAGGCAATAAACATTGCGCTTGAAAAAGGTAAAATCCCTTCGATAACCATCGTTAAAAGTATTGCTGTTGCGGCAGTAGAAGATTGAATTATTATCGTAAAAACCATTCCCAGTAATATCAATAATAACGGAGACTTAATTTCTAAAAATAAATTCTGGAAAAAACCTCTTAGTTCAATATCTGTTCTAAAGACATCGCTCATAAGCATAAGGCCTACGAACAATATTCCAAATCCAATAAAAAAATCGGCAATCGTGCGCATTTTCCTGTTTTTGCTTATGATTTTTATTAAAGCGCCTACAAAAAGCAGCACCATGAAAAATTCTCGTATCCTGAACACGGAAAGCATTATCAAAAAGAGGGTGCTTGTGGTGCCTAAATGCGCTCCCAGCATAATAGCCATGCCCTGGAACATGGTTAATACGCCTGCGCTGACCATACTCACAACCATTACGCCTGTTGCTGCAGAGGATTGAATAATAGCTGTAACTACAACACCTAGACCAAAAGCCGAAAACCGGTTTCCGCCTAATTTGTTTAACATAGCGCTGGCGGCTGTAGTAGTGTTTTTTCTGACACTCTCGCCGAACATGGCAACACCAAATAAAAATGCCCCGCAGCCAACCAGCAGGGATAAAATGGAGTAAAACAGTTCCATCAGGAGGTCCTCACATTTTTTAATTACTCTATATTATAAGGAATTAGTCAATACATACTTTCATTTATACAAATAATGGAATTGGCATTGAAACTAACTTAAATCCGGTATAAAATAAAAAAATGGATGAGCCGTTTTATGTATCCGGGCTAAAATTTTCATGTAAACGATGTTCTGTCTGCTGCAGGCACGATGCCGGATTTGTTTTTCTTTCGGAAAGCGATCTTGATAAATTAACAGCTGCATTAAAAATGGACAAAGACAAAGTTATAAAAATGTATTGCAGATGGGTTAAGGATTGGAAAGGAGAAGAAACCCTGTCATTAAAGGAAAAACAAAACAAAGATTGTATCTTATGGGATGGCGGCTGTTCTGTTTACAATGAACGCCCCCTGCAATGTATCAATTTTCCTTTTTGGGAATCAATTCTTTCGTCATCAAAAAGCTGGAAAATTACAGCGTTAGACTGCCCTGGAATAAATACAGGTAAATTACACACAAAAGAAATGATCGATGAGTTATTGCAAAAAAACAGTGTTTTTCCCATAATTAACAAGAAACGAGGTGAATTGTGAATATCCAATTTTGGGGAGTACGCGGATCCATTCCAACGCCGGCTTCTCCATCCCGGGTAAAAAGTAAAATTTCGGCAATAGTTGAGCAAATTACACCCGAAGATTTAATTAATTCAGAAAGCCGTGAACGGTTTCTGGCAAGGCTTCCTACCTGGCTTTTTGGAACAGTCGGCGGCAACAGTCCATGTGTCAGTATTACCTTTGATGATAACCCGCACGAGTGTATTGTCTTTGATGCCGGCTCGGGGCTTAGGGAAATGGGGCTGGTTCACTCCAATGAAAGCAAAATAAAGCAATATCATTTTTTTTTCTCTCACTTTCATTGGGATCACATTCAGGGGCTTCCTTTTTTTCTGCCCGGTTACAACCCTGCAAAAATGCTCGATTTTTATTCTCCTGTTGGCGGGCTTGAAAGCATTATTTCCGGGCAAATGAAATATCCGTATTTTCCGGTTACACTTGATGTTATGGCTTCCAAAAAAACGTATCATTACATGGAAAAAGATTTTCATATTTGCAATTGCAGCGTGAGTATGAAAAAAATGAACCACCCAGGAGATTCTTATGCATATAGTGTCAACGAAAAAGGCAAACGTTTTATTTATGCAACAGATGTAGAACTCACTCCATCGGATTTTATGAAAACCGATGAAAACACGCATTTTTTTCAGGATGCAGATTTGATTGTAGTAGACAGCCAATATACACTGGGAGAAGCAATCGAAAAATATAATTGGGGTCACAGCGCATTCAGTCTTGCAGTGGATTTTGCGGCTAACTGGCGGATTAAACATATGGTTTTATTTCACCATGATCCTGGCTATGATGATCATAAACTTTATGGTATATTGCAATCAGCAAGATGGTACCTTGAAAGAATGAATATAAAAGGAGTCCAGCTCACCCTTGCAATTGAAGGTTTAAATATATCCATATAGGCGGGAATTTCATTGGCAAAAAACAATATTTTGATAAGTTTTGTAAAAATTATTTCGGTCCTTTTAATATTAACAATTATACTGGCGCTTGCATCACTGGGTTTATTTATTTATTTTAATTCGCCGGCAGATTTTAATAATACAGTAATTGTATCAGAAATAGACGGTATAACTTTGGCAGATGACGGGAGTTTTTACATTGAAGTCAGAAGGGGAGAAAGCTCCAGGTCTGTTGGAAGACGTCTTGAAAGAGCAGGTCTTATTAGAAACAGGTATTTTTGGGATTTATTATGCCGTTTTGAAAATGAACATATCAAAGTTGGCACTTACAATATTAGTGAGCCAAAAACCCAGTTGGCTATTTTACGTCTTCTTATTGCCGGAAGGCAAATACTTTACAGGGTTACAATTCCAGAAGGAGTAACGCTTAAAAGAACCGCCAGAATACTACAGGATGCCGGTATATGTTCTCTGGATGATTTTCTTTTAGCAGCAAGCGATCTTGCCATAATAAGAGATTATAATATCCCGTCTACGGCTCTTTCTATGGAGGGTTATCTCTTTCCAGATACATATATGTTTCCAAAGGATTTTCCTGCACACATGGTTGTAAAAACAATGGCGGATAATTTCTTTAATAAACTATATGAAATCAGCCCTTCTCTTATTAACATGTCAGCTAACGAATTAAATGCTATTGTTATTATGGCTTCTATCGTTGAACGCGAGTACAGAGTCCAGGATGAAGCCCCTCTTATGGCCGGAATTTTTTTTAACCGCCTAAGGATAAATATGCGCCTTGAGTCATGTGCAACTATTGAATATGTAATTACAGAAATACTTGGAAGGCCGCATCCAACAAGAATACTTAACGTAGACCTTGAAATACGTTCGCCTTACAACACATATATGTTTCAAGGGCTTCCTCCTGGGCCTATTTCCGCTCCCGGAATAGTAGCATTAAGGGCGGCAGTATATCCGCAGACTACCAATTACCTGTTTTTCAGATTAATCGATCCTGTAACCGGAAAACATCATTTTTCCAGGACTTATGACGAACACATAAGAGCAGGAGAACTTTTAACTAAACCTGTATGGCCTTAATTTCCAAATCCACCATCGCCGAAGTTAATAACCGCCTGGATCCAATTGCCATTGTCAGTGATTATCTGCGTCTTGAACAAAAAAGCGGACGCTGGTGGGGAAGATGTCCTTTTCACGGAGGAGGGCAGGAGAGAACTCCGTCATTTAAAGTAGACCCCGATACCAAAATGTATTATTGTTTTGGCTGTAACAAAGGCGGAAGTATTATTGGTTTTGTCATGGAAATGGAAAATATTTCGTATCCAGAAGTTATCAAAAATTTAGCCCAAAAAATGAGTATTCAGATTCAGTATGATGAAAGCTCTACACAAGAAGAAACAGAAAAAAACAATTCCATTAAAAATGAACTTTATGAGCTGTACCACAGAACTACAAAAACTTTCCAGCATTTTTTACTAAAAAATCCCGAAGGGCAAAATGCGCTTAAATATATCCGGGACAGAGGTATCGGAGATGAGATAATCGATATATTTAAACTTGGTTATGCGCCATCTAACAGAAATTTCCTGCATAATTTTTTAAAAGAAAAAGGATACTCGGATGATTTTCTGGAAAAAACAGGTTTGTTTTCTTCTAATTATAAAAAAATTCCCCTGTTTACATCCAGGTTAATTTTTCCAATTACGGACAAGCAGGGAAAAATTGCCGCTTTTGGAGGAAGAGCAATTCCCGGCACAGTTCAAAATGAAACGCCAAAATACATAAACTCGCCGGAAACAGAAATTTATAAAAAGGGGCAAACTCTTTTTGCGCTTAATTTGGCAAAACCTGCAATGAGGCAAACCAAAACCGCATTCCTTGCAGAAGGTTATATGGATGTACTTGCTTTGCACCAGGCCGGTATAACAAATTCCATTGCCCCGCTTGGAACTGCCTTTACCGATGAACAGGCAAACTTTCTTAGGTCTTGGGTTGATAAAATAATTTTAATTTTTGATACCGATGAAGCAGGTTTTAAAGCAGCTTACAAAGCCATTACAACCTGCCGAAAAAACGGTATTTCCTGTTCCATAGTTAATATTCAGGAAGGATTAAAGGAAATAGGCATAGAAACAGCCAATTTAGACAAAGAAATCAAAGATCCTGCTGATATTTTGCATAAATTTGGCTCTGAGATATTGAAAAAAGTTCTAAAAAGCATTATAAATGATTTTGAGTACCTAATTTTCCGCACAAAGATTCAATATATTGCGGCAGATGGTGATATCAACAAGGCAGCCGAATTCATGTTTCCGTATTTGGATTCGCTGGATTCAGAAGTTGACCGTGCTGATACAATTACCAGAATTGCCGATATTTTTAAAATTGATCGAGCGGCGGTTTTAAAGGATTACTCAGAATGGAAAACACGTAGTGTTAGAGTGTTTTCCCGTAAAGTTGACGAAAAGCAGCAGGGATTACAGCTGCAAATTCGCAGGAATGACGAGCTTGGCCTGCTTACCATTGTAGCGGTAAATATGGAACTGTATACAGATTTCCGTGCCGCACTGGAGATAAAGGAGATAGATAACAGAGCCGCTAAAGAAATCTTCATTGCATTGGAAGAGTGTTTTGTACAGGATAAAAACGGAATAGATTCCTTGCTTTCAATGATCAAAGATGATAATTTACGCAATTATGTTGCGGAACAGGGAACTTCGGATGAGTATAAGGGTAGTTTTGCCCGGCAGTTAATGGAGGATGGTATAAAAAGGATTAAAATAAAAAAACTAAAAAAAAGACTATCAGATATAAATTCAGAAATGCGTGAAATTGAACGAAGACACGAAGATACAGGGTTAATCGATGAACTACTCGAAGAAAAACAAATCATCGATCATCAGATATATAAACTAAATGTAAGATAACAGGAATTAATTAATGTTAAATAATATCAGATTAAAAGTAAAAAAAATATCGCCTCTCATTAAATATTTTAATAAAAAACATACCCGCAAACCTTCTGTAAAAAACAAATCAGATGTCATTACAGAAAAAGAATTAACAGGAAATACTTTATCATTAAGCGATCAAATAATAGATCCTGCAATCGCAAAATTACTTGAATATGCAAAAGTGCGAAAATCTCTTTCTTATGATGAGCTTTCGGATTTTCTTCCGGAAGATATCATAAATAATCCTGACAGAATAGAACCGGTTCTTGTTTTGCTGGAAGCGCATAACGTTCAATTGGTAGAAGAAGACAGCCTGGCAGAAGATGACGAAAGCAGTTCACAAAAAAGTCAGGGTAATTCAAAAAAAAGAACACAAGGAGCTTCTGATAAAGATTCCTCGCTTGTTGATGATCCTATCAGGTTATATTTACGTGAAATTGGAAAAGAACATCTTCTTACCGGAGAGCAGGAAATTGAACTTTCCAAACAAATGGAAGAAGGCGAAAAAACTGTAATTAAAGTAATAAAAAAATCGGGTATGATAATACCGGAATTTTATTCTATTGCGCAAAAAACTTTTTCTAAAAAGGATTATCGTGAATTAAACCTTTCAAAAAAAGAAATTACAGAGCACATGACAGAATACCGCAGGTTAAATCAATTTTACAGAGAAACGTTACGCACAATACAGGGTGATTTAAAAAACTATATAGAATTAAAAAAACACCTTATAGCAAAAGACGAAAATTATTTAGAAAGCAAAGATTGTATTTCAATCAGAAACAAAATAATGAAGGCAATAAAAAACACTCAATTACATCCCGACGAAATACATGCATTTTCTGAAAAGTTTATTCAGGCCTCCAAAAAAATAAAGGTTTTTAACAAAGAAAAAGAAAGACTGGAAAAACACCTTAGAATAAGCTCATTAAAGGAACTTCGTACCTTGGGACGTCTTTTAACAATTAAAGAAGATCGTGAATTACTGGAAGAAAAACTTGGACTTTCCGCAGATGAAATAAAAGAAAAAATAAGCCAGATACAGGTTACTGATAAAAATATTAAAGCGCTTGCAGAAGAATTCGAAGAAACTATCGAAAACATTAATCATATAACCATTAATGCAGATGAGATACACAGCGGCCGTACCTTAATGAAAAACGCCAAAGATAAACTTATAAGGGCAAATTTACGTCTTGTAGTCTCCATTGCAAAAAAATACACAAATAGAGGGCTTCACTTCTTTGATCTTGTTCAGGAGGGTAATATCGGGCTTATTAAAGCAGTAGAAAAATTCGAATATCAAAAGGGATTTAAATTTTCTACTTACGCAACATGGTGGATTAGGCAGGCAATTACACGTTCAATATCCGATCAGGCAAGAACAATCCGCGTTCCTGTCCACATGATTGAACAGATAAACAAAGTTGTAAGGGAATCAAGGCAGCTGCTGCAGTCACTTGGGCGCGAGCCTACCGATGATGAAATTGCAGAAAAACTGGGATGGCCCGTAATAAAAGTTAAAACAGTCAAAAATGTAGCGCGCGAACCGATTAGTCTGGAAACTCCAATAGGCGAAGAAGAGGATTCTCTTTTGGGTGACTTTATCGAAGATAAAGACGTCGAAAATCCTGCAAACCAGACGGCATTTAAAGTGCTTAAAGAACAGATAGAAAGCGTTCTTTCGACTCTTCCTGCAAGAGAACAGGAAGTATTAAAAATGCGTTTTGGCCTTGATAACAACTATTCACTTACTTTGGAAGAAGTAGGCTTGTTCTTTTGTGTAACTCGTGAAAGGATAAGACAAATAGAAGCAAAAGCGCTGCGCCGCCTGCGGCATCCAAAAAGAAGCCGTAGATTAAAAGATTATCTGGATCACTAAAAAATATTATGGAGGAATACGATGGTAACACAGAATGATTTGGAAAAATTACAGGAGTTACAGGAAATTATTTATGAAAAGATAGGACTTGAAAAAAGTATCCAGGAGATCCCAAAGCTTTTGGGGACACAGGAAGAAATGTTAGTCAGGCTAAAAAAAGCCTTTATCGATAAAAATGCAGACTACGAAAAAATAAAAGCAGAAGAAATCGAGCTTAAAAATAAACTTTTCGAAACTGAATCCTTAAGAGAAAAAAACGAAAAAAACATGGAAATTGTAACAACACAAAGAGAAATTGAAGCATTAGATAAAGAGATTAAGGATTTATCGGAAAAAGAACAATTATGCCGCAAGGATTTGCAGCAAAAAGAAAAAATACTGTTTGAACTTGATAACCATATAAAACAGCAGACAGCCATGATCGAACAGCAGGAAAAAGAACTTGAAGACCGCAGAAAAAAAATTCAGGCGGAAATCTCGGACAAACAAAAACAACTGGATGCTCTTCGTAAAAAAGAAAGTAAATTAACAGATAATCTTGATGCAGAAGTTGTTTTTAAATTTGAACGTATTATTAAAAATAAAATGGGTATTGGCATTGTTGCTATCAAGGGAAATGTCTGCCATGGATGCCACATGATTCTGCCCGTTCAGTTTGCCAACGAAGTGCGTATCGGGGAAGAGTTTGTTTTCTGCCCGTATTGTTCCAGAATACTTTTTTACGAAGAATCAAGCGAAGGGGAAGAGGACTACTTTAACACCGAAGACACAGGCACTCTTTCGGATCTTGATGACATGGACGACGAAGAAGAGGAAGACGACGAAGAAGAGGAAATAGTAAACATAGATTCCGAAGAAGAATAATGCGATGAACCATAAGCCGGGTTCTGTATTATAACGCTGCCATCTGTCTAAAAAAGCCGTTTCCGGTATTTTTGCAGCAGTCTACCCGCGCTTACCCGGCGGGCAGCCGGTGAAAAAGGGTTAACCCTTTTTTGCGCTTACTTGACTTTGCTCCTGATGAGGCTTGCCTTTCCTTCGTTGTTGCCACCAAAGAGGTGGGCTCTTACCCCGCCTTTTCACCCTTACCCGGCCGCTAAAATTATTAATTTAAGCGGCCAGGCGGTATATTTTCTGTGGCGCTATCTGTCCTGACCATTTAATTTTAAGTGATCAGTCCCGGGTGTTACCCGGCATCATGCCCTGCGGAGCCCGGACTTTCCTCCCAACCGCTTGAAATATCAATCAAACGGTCAGGCGGCAGCCTGGTTCATCGCATATTCAAAATATATCAAATATTTTAATGAATTTCAAGCAAAATTGATGATTTTCATTGACAAATTGAAGAATTTTATATAAAATTTCCTTAAATAAGATGACAAATAATAATTGGTCTCGTCATGGACGACGTATATACATAGTAAAGAAAATTCGCATTATTACTGCCATAATTATAATTTTTTCTGTAATAATTATAATGATTTTTACAATTTTTAGTTTTAGAAGCGGTATGACCAATGAAAGACGTGAACTGCTGCGTATATTAAACGAAAGAAATTTTGAATTGGCATACGATTTAAGCAAAAATATTTTAATAGATAATCCTGTAGATTATCAAACGTTAAAGATAAATGGAATTTCTGCTTTTGAATTAGGTATTTCACAAATCAATCATCAGGCTATGCTGGAATACATTGATGAATGTATTTTTTCTTTACGAAAAGCTCTTTTACATAATTCCAAAGATGCCGGTATCTATTATGTTCTTGGAAAAGCCTATGGTTATAAAGGGCCAAAATACGCAGACCTTGTTGTAAAGTATTTAGAAAAAGCGTTATACCTTCATTATGATGCAGGTGACATACCAGAATACTTAGGACTTGCTTATGCAGCTTACGGAGATTATCGCAGCAGCGTAACAGCTTTTTCGCAGGCATTTGTTCATGGAATTATTCCATCCGATAACCTGTTACTGCCAATTGCAAGATCCTATATGGAAATGAATGAATACAATACTGCTATCAGTTATTTGCAGCTTTGCATAGAAAACTCCCCTGATTCGGTTTC
The DNA here is from genome assembly GCA_031281025.1 of Treponema sp. Lineage (GTDB taxonomy): Bacteria > Spirochaetota > Spirochaetia > Treponematales > Breznakiellaceae > WQXQ01. Next base: position 20,345 of record JAITFY010000077.1, read on the forward strand.
TGTAGTTACTGCACGTTTTATGTTAGCGGAAATTTTTAAAGATTTGAATGATTTTGAAAAAGCTGCGCTTCAACTTTTAACCATAATAGATGATACAGGCGAAAATGCAGAAGCGCGCTTTCAGTTAGGTGAAGTATTCAACAGGCAGGGCGATACAACCAGGGCACGTTTTGAATGGAGAATGGCATATAGACTAAATCCGGCTCATGCAGGCGCACGAGCAAGGCTTAATTAATCGGAGGAAAGAATGTTTGGCAATTTATCATCAGATTTTGGTATTGATTTAGGAACATGTAATACGCTAATTTATATCAAAAATAAAGGGATCGTATTAAATGAACCGTCGGTTGTTGCAGTTGAACGAGGCACCAAAAAAATTGTTGCAGTGGGTCAGGATGCCAAAAGAATGTTATGGAAAACGCCAGAGAATATTATTGCCATAAGACCAATGCGTGATGGTGTAATTGCAGATATTGAATCAACAGAAAAAATGATTCGCTATTTTATCTACCGCGTTTATCCGCGTTATAGGTTTCTAAAACCACGTATGGTAATTGGAGTTCCTTCATGTATTACCGAAGTAGAAAGACGCGCTGTCGAAGAAAGCGCTTACAAATCGGGAGCAAGAGAAGTTCACGTAATTGATGAAAGCCTTGCCGCTGCAATTGGTGCGGATATTCCAATAAGAGAACCTGCAGGGCATATGATTTGTGACATTGGCGGCGGTACAACCGAGATTTCTGTTATTTCACTTGGAGGCATGGTTGTCACAAGGGCAATCAGAATTGGCGGTGATGAATTGGACGAAGCGATAATCAAACATATACGCAGTGTTCACAATTTAATAATTGGAGAACAAATGGCGGAAAAACTAAAAATAGAAATTGGCAATGCTTTCCCGGATAAAAATATCGAAAAAATCGAAGTAAAAGGCAATGATGCAATCACAGGACTCCCGCGCAGACTGGAAATTGACTCTGTCGAAGTAAGAGAAGCGCTTAAAGATCCTGTAACTTCAATCATCGATGAGATAAAATCTGTTCTTGGAAAAACGCCTCCTGAACTTGCTGCTGATATCGTTGATCGCGGAATTGTAATGACAGGTTCTGGATCGCTTCTTAAGGGTTTAGATAAGCTAATTGTAAAAGAAACAGGGGTTCCGGCAATTATCGCAGAGAATCCCGAAATAAGCGTTGCCCTGGGTGCAGGCAAGTATTTTGATTACATTAAAGGTGCCGACTTAACAAAATTGATCTATGATAAGTTAAACGGATAATGTATGCAGCCTAAAGGTATGCAAAATAAAATTTTTGGCAGATTCCGCAAAAAGACCAATAAAACTTCCAATGCTCAGCCAAATATTACTTTGTTTGTTTTTGTTTTTCTTGTTTTAATTTCGTCTATTATGCTTTTACTTTCCAGCAGGACTTTTGCTTTTGATATAAAAAATACCGGAATGTCAATTTTTTCAGTCGTCAGGCTTGGAGTATATGAAGTAACTTCTTTTGTTTCCAGAACCGTTTTAAGTATAAGAGAACTTTCCAATTTAAGAAAGGAACATGCCGAATTACTTATTCAACTGGATCGTTATGCAGAGATTGAACGCAGTAATGCGGAAATATATCAGGAAAACATGCGGTTAAGGGAACAGCTGGATTTTGCCCAAACGTTTCGTTACCGCCGTATTCCCGCGCAAATTTCGGGGCGTGATTCAGATAATTTGTTTTCTGCTATTATAATTAATAAAGGCAGTCTTTCGGGTGTTTCGAATAACATGACAGTTGTCGCATGGCAAAATGGCATTCAGGCATTGGTTGGCAAGGTAATCCAGACAAGTCTTTTTGAAAGCCTTGTTATGCCCGTATTTGATATCAATTCACTTGTATCCGCCCGTTTTAAAGATTCCCGTTTTGAAGGAATAATAGAAGGGCAGGGAAACTCCGAAGTTCCTCTTTTTATGCGTTTTGTTCCAAGACGCGCAAGAGAAGAAATAAATATTGGCGATATTGTTGTTACAAGCGGTATGGGCGGTATTTTCCCGCCGGAAATAAATATTGGACGTGTAAGCAGCGTCAATGTTCTTGATTATGGTACTACACTGGAAGTATTCATTATTCCCATGATTGATTTTTTAAGGCTTGAATACGTTTTTATTATTGAACAGGAAACAATAAATGATTAGAAGCATTGTTTGGACAGTACTACTTTGCACTTTTATTGATATATTACTATCAACACTAAAGGGACTCTTTCCTTTTTTAATCATTGTACCAGATTTGTCATTGTGTATTCTTGTATATTCAGCATATGTGAACGGAAGTATGACAGGGCAAATTGCCGGCTTTTTCTCTGGATTATTTAAAGATTTCCTTTCTCCAGCCCCGCTTGGAATGAACTGCCTTATTCGCACTCTAATTGGAGCTCTTACAGGAATTTTTAAAGGTAATTTTTTCCTTGATGTAATATTATTACCGGTAATTCTTTGTACTGCTACAACAGTTGGAAAGGTACTAATTACCTTTTTACTTCATCTTATTATGGGATCAAATGTTCCAGTACAAATGTACTCACTTCTCAGTAATGTTTTATGGATTGAATTGGGCTTAAATGCCTTTTTTGCGCCATTATTGTTTTTGCTTTTAAAGAAATTCAAATTTCTTTTAGTAACACGGAGATAATAAAAAATGCGGCGAGATAAAAACATCAGAATATTGGCGTTTAGAATCTTTTTTTTAATTATTGTTTTTATTTTTATTTCCAGACTTTATGGCATGCAAATTCTTTCCGGTGATATTTATCTTTCCAGAGCAATGAATATTTCCCGAAGAACATATATTATCCCTTCACAAAGAGGAGAAATTTACGATCGTAATTTTACACATCCATTGGTTATAAACAGCGATTCATTTGCCATAACTATCACAACTGCGGAAGTACCTCATGGTATGTTAGATGATGTTATTGAATCAGTTTCTCAAATAATAGGAATTTCTTCCAGCGATATACTTTCTAAGCTTCCCAGACAGTATTTTCAGCTGTATCACCCGGTAGAAATTGCATCTAACGTTTCTTTTTCTACAATTTCTGCACTTGCAGAAAGAAAATATACCCTTCCTGGAATATCATGGCATATAAAACCTGTTCGCAATTATGTAAATGTTGGAAGTCTTTCTCATATTTTAGGCTATGTGGGCGATATTACGCGTGATGAGCTTTTAACGCTTTATAATTTAGGATACCAGCAGGATGACATAATCGGTAAATCCGGAATTGAAAGACGTTATGATACACTCCTGCGGGGAAAACAGGGATGGGAAACCAGAACGGTAGATTCCAGAGGCAGGCGTATAACAGGACGTGAAAATACCATTGTGCCTCCGGAAATGGGAAAAAACCTTGTATTAACAATTGATGCGGAATTACAGCTTCTTGTTGAAAAAGCGCTTGGCCCTCAGGTTGGCGCTGCAATTGTTAAACGCCCAGCAACAGGCGAAATTCTTGCAATGGTTTCTTATCCCTGGTACGATTCAAATATTTTTACTGATGGTAATATTTCCAATTTCCGTATCTTGGCGGAAGATCCCAACAGGCCTTTTTTAAACCGTGCAATTCAATCAAGTTATCCGCCTGCATCAACTTTTAAAATAATTATGACTACTGGAATTCTTGCAGACAGAACATTCTCGCCTGAGCAAACGATAAGATGCCAGGGAGTTATACCAAGATTTGGCGGCCGTGATTGGCATTGCTGGCATAGAACCGGCCATGGCAGATTAAATTTGTCTAACGCACTTGCTCAATCATGTAACATATACTATATGACGGTTGGAAGAGATAATCTTGGCGTTGAACGAATTGTATCTTATGCCCTGGGTTATTCATTTGGAGAAATTTCCGGAATTGATCTGCCTGGTGAGGTGGCAGGATTTATTCCAACCCCCCAATGGAAAGAAAGACGTTTTCGTGAATTATGGTATCCTGGCGATACAATGAATATGTCAATAGGGCAGGGGTATCTTTTGGTAACTCCCTTACAGATGTCCAACATGGTAAGCATGGTTGTAAACAATGGAAAAATCTACAAACCTTATGTTTTAAAAGAAGTGCGCGACCCTGTTACCAACACAATAGAATACATTACAACTCCAGAAGTAATCCACGAAAGCGATATCAGCCCCTGGATTTTTGAATCAGTACGCCGGGATATGAGATCTGTTGTAAGTCATGGAACTGCACGATATCCTTTAAATATTGGAACTGTTCAAATTGCCGGAAAAACAGGAACAGCGGAAATAGGGCTTACAGACAGATGGCACTCATGGTTTACTGCTTTTGCTCCGTATAACGCCACAAATCCAATGGATAAAATAGTTGTTACGGTAATTATCGAAGCATCCGAATTTCAGGTTTGGAGAGCTACTTTGTCTTCTGCAATAATTTTTCAAGGGTACTTTGCAAACCAAAATTACGAAGAAGCAATCAGGGCTTTAGGATTTCAACATCTAGTAAGAAGGGATTAATCATGCGATTACGAAATATTGTCGAATTGGATTATTTGCTTTTGCTTCCTGTGCTTGCCCTTATTACATGTGGAATATTGTTTATTTATTCATCTGGAATAACATCAGATGGTATTCAGGTTTCCAATGAATTTTTCAAGCAAATTGTTTGGGCTTCGATTGGACTTGTAATTACACTGGCGCTTAGTATGATAGATTACAGGCGTTTTTATAATATTTCCGTTTATATTTATCTTTTTTCATTGCTGCCGCTTATTTACACTTTATTCTTTGGCCACTCAATTTATCATGCTACACGCTGGCTTAGAATTGGTTCTTTTGGTTTACAGATGTCTGAATTTGTTAAAATATCTGTCATACTTCTTCTTGCACGTTATCTTGCAGATACAGAAAATAACAAAGAATCATTTTCCAGGTTTATTGTAAGCTGTTCCATTATTTTTATTCCATTGATTATTGTTCTGCTTCAACCAGACCTTGGAACAGCGCTTGTATATATAGCAATCCTTATTACCATGTTATTTTTAGCTAGTTTACCAATGCGTTATATTGCATTTATGATTTCCTGTATTGCATTAACCGGCGTTCTTATGGTATTACCGTTTTGGCAAACCCATATTTTAGGAAGAACTTTTCCTTTTTTAACAGCTCTTACCAGTTTAAGATTTATTTCTTTAACAATACTATTTTTTGTTTTTATAGCTTCAATTTCACTTTTTGGATACATAAAATTTAAAAAGCAATATTTTTTCTGGTTTGTTTATTCATCTGTTATAATGGTTTTTTCACTTGGAGTTTCTTATGCTGCCCGTTTGGTACTTAGAAATTATCAAATAATGAGGTTAGTTGTTTTTCTTGATCCAAATGTAGATCCAAGAGGAGCAGGCTGGAATATCATTCAATCAGTTACAGCCATTGGCGCAGGGGGCTTTATGGGCAGAGGGTATTTACAAGGTACTCAAAGTCAATACAGATTTCTGCCTGAACAAAGTACAGATTTTATTTTTTCCATTTTTTCGGAAGAAACAGGTTTTATTGGAGCCATTGTAGTTTTTACACTTTATACACTTATTATAAACCGTCTGCTTTATTCAATGAAAAAAACCATAGATCCTTTTGCAAAATATATTCTTGCAGGTTTAGCAGGAATGATAGGGTTTCATTTTATTGTTAATATCGGTATGACAATGGGCATTATGCCAATTACCGGCCTTCCGCTTGTTTTTATGTCATACGGCGGCTCATCCATTTTATCCTCCATGATTGGAATTGGTCTTGCATTAAGTATTTACGTTAGAAGATTTAATAGATAATTTGGAACGAGAAAGTGTATATTAATCCTGTAAATCAATTAGGTAATTTGCTTTTGACAGTTGAAAAACCTGCGCGTTATGTTGGCGGAGAAGTTGGCAGCCTAGCAAAATACAAAGAAAAATCAGAAAAGAACATTGATTTTTTTCGCACTCTAATTGCATTTCCTGATCTTTATGAGATTGGGATGGGAAATCAGGCATTACGGATTATTTACAATTATATGAATGATATACCAGGCGTACTTTGCGATCGAGCATTTGCTCCGGCTCCGGATTTTGAAAAATTGTTACGGGAAAACAATTTTCCTTTGTACGGCCTTGATACGGGAATCAGCCTAGACTGTGTTGACTTGCTTATGTTTACGCTTGGTTATGAACTTGGTTTAAACGGTATTTTAACAATGCTTGATGTTTCAGGTATTCCCGTTAGGTGTAATGACAGGGAAGACTGCGAAACTGAATATCCAATTGTAATTGCAGGAGGGCCTGCCGTTTCAAATCCTTTGCCGTATTCTCCGTTCATCGATGCTTTCTGGATTGGGGAAGTGGAAACAAGTTTCCATGAAGCAAACTTCCCTGAAGCAAAGAAGAGCTTCTTTGATCTTGTTGCACAATTGGCTGAACTTAAAAAAAGAGGGCAGGAGAGGGCAGGGCTACTTGAAAAAATTGCAGCTCACCCTAATGTATGGACCAAAGGAAAGGGAAAGGCAATACGTGCAATCCACATGGGGTTTTCTCAGAACCAAACTGATACGGCTCCATCGCTTGTATACCCTGTTCCAAATATGAAAATCGTTCAAAACCACGGTACTGTCGAAATAATGCGCGGATGCCCAAATGGATGCCGTTTTTGCCATGCTGGATTTTGGTACAGACCTGCAAGACAAAAAACAATTGAGCAAATCGTAAAACAGGTTAATCAAATGGTAACATTGGGCGGCTGGCAGCAAATTAGCCTATCTTCATTATCATCCGGAGATTTTTTTGAAATAGAAAAATTAATCGATGTTTTAAATGATCGATTCAGTGAAAAAAAAGTTTCTTTCCAATTACCTTCTCTTAGGGTATCCAGTTTTGCGCTTTCTCTTCTTGAGAAAATTTCAAAAACCAGAAAAAGCGGTTTAACTTTTGCTGTTGAAACACCTCAACATTTATGTCAAATGGCAATTAATAAAGAGGTAACACGCGAATCTGTAGTTGCAATTCTTGATGAGGCAAAAAAACGAGGCTGGAAAAGCGCAAAGTTTTATTTTATGATTGGACTTCTTAACAATGAACAACCGGCAAGTATCAGCGAAGAAGAAGAGATTGTTACGTTTATTTTGGATGTAACACGCAAAACCCGTATGTCTTTTAATATCAATGTTGGCATATTTATTCCAAAACCGCATACACCTTATCAATATTTTCCACAATTAGACAGCCAAATTGCATTTAAAAAATTAAGTTTTATCCGTTCAAAATTAAAACCATTCGGGCATAAGGTAAGTATTTCCGACCCGCTTATTTCACAAATTGAAGGCATGTTAAGCAGGGGAGATGAAAGAGCCGGCTTTTTATGTGAACAAGCCTTTAGAGGCGGCAGCAGGTTAGAACCCTGGGACGAATACATCAATAGAGATATCTGGCTTGAAATCCTGGAAAAAAACTCTGAATATGTAACATCAATATTCAAAGGTAATAATGAGCAGTTTCCCTGGCTATCAATTGATTCTTGCGTAAAAAACAAATACTTATTAAAAGAATTTGAAAAATCCAACAAGTCATTAAAGACTGTTTCCTGCAAAGAAAAATGTAATAATTGCGGGGTTTGCTTTGGGAAAAACAAAGATAATTTACCACAAACCATCACAAACCACCACGAACCTATTACCAGGAATATTTCCGTTAACCCTACAGATAACCAGGTTAACGGAAATAGCTTAGGTTGTAAGGCCGATCCTTCTGTTTACAGGATGCTTTTTAGCTTTTGCAAAGAGGGCTGCGCGGCCTTTCTTGGGCACTTAAGTCTTATTGAAGTTTTCTCCATGTCTTTTAGAAGGGCGGATATCCCCGTTATTTATACTCAAGGTTTTAACACAATTGCAAAAATAGAGTTTGCATCTCCTTTATCAACAGGAATAAGCGCCTTTAACGAAATTGCTTCCGTAGATTTTAAAGAGTTGTACGATGCGGAAAAGTTTGTTTTATCTCTTAACAAAAATTTACCTGATGGTATTCGCATCAATAAAGCAGAGATTTTTTTAATAAAAAGCGGGCAAAAAAAGCATTCGTTATCTTCGCTTTTATGGGGATTTTCCTACGATGTTGACGGCACTACAGAAGACTGCATTAGCTTCGCCAGCGAGAAGGCTTACAAACAAAACCGCCTTAATAATGGCTTGTTATCATTGTTTTCACTCAAACGTAATGAAGTTTTTGCGCGTAATATAACCGGCACAGAAAACGAATATCTGCCGTACTTCGAAGTTTACAAATACCTTTATAGTAGACAGAATAAACATTATGAACAGTAATACTTGCGTGTTGCAAGGGGCTGCCCGGCTAGGTATTAGATGTCATGCGGCAATTTAAAAATACCAATATGTGTGGGTTTGCCCAATACAGGCTGAAAATTAACAGGGTTACTTCCTCTGATTACCAGGTACATTGAAACAAAAGCCTCTCCTCTTATTCCGCCTGTTCGTAAATTAACATCATGGTTTATATTTCCCGTAAAACTTGTTTCATCTACCAATTCATCTGTATAAAAGAAAAAATAATCATCCGGTCTTACTGCAAAATTTGCACGCTGGCTGTGCCGCATGAGATTAATATGTATTTCTTCCTCTAAAATTGGATCAATAAAAGAAATAGTCGGTATTATTCCAGGAATATCTTGAAAATTAATAGTAAAAATACCGCCGCTGGATGTTACTATATCAGAAAAAACATCACTATCATTTTCCTGATCCAGTTCTAATTCATAATAATGCCTGCCCAAAAAAGTGCTGTCGTGTGTAACTAAAGTATGATTGTCTGGATTAGTGAACGGGAAAAATGTAACAAAATCAGCTTGAAGCGTAGGACTAACAGAACTCCTTGCCTCTGGAGTGTTTATATCCACAATTGCATTAAAATCACTTATGTATATCCGGTAAAAAATAACATAACTAGGCCTTAACAGGTTAAATTGATATGAATTCATCATTTGAACAATTGGAGGCAGGTTTATTATTGCTTCTGTATTAAGAGTAAGATGAAAATGATAAGGGTGATCTGGTACCTGCGGAAGAAAATAAAAATCATCAATTCCGCAGGAAACCAGAGAACTTATTAAAATAATTAAGATAACTATCTTTAAGCGGTTTTTTTTCATCGAATTTCAAGAGCAATTATCCTGTTGCGTGCAAGTTCCTGCCATTCCGAAATGTCCGGCCATTTAGTCATTATAGAGCGGTATGCTTCTATTGCTTCTGGATAATTATGCTGCTGTTCATAAAGTCTTCCAAGTGAAAATTGCGCCCGCACAGCTCCGGGAAATTCAATCCTGTGAATAAGCGATTGCTTTAATAAGTCTATTGCCTGTTCGAGCTTCCCCTGCTCTTCTGCAGCAACAGCGGCATTAAATAGTGATATTGGCCCCAGCAAGTTTCTTTCTCCTGCACGGGCGGCATTTAACCAGGCCTCCTCTATCATTGGCCAGTCTTTCCTTTCTCCGTGAATACGTGCAGCTAAAGACCATGCCTTACTTGCAGCAAACCCTTTTTTATTGCCTGCAAAAGAAATCAAATCGGAAAGCAATAATTCAATATCATCAAAATGGTCTTCGTCATTTACAAAAAGAATTAAATCGCCGAATCTGTCAGATAATTCTTCCACTGCAACAATATCTCTTTTATCTGCACCATCTTTTATGATTAGATAAACTATCATTCCAACAAAAAGAAAAGCGATAATTACTGCAAAGAATACTATCGCTTTTCTTTTCTTTTGAATAAAATCAACAATCATCTCTGTAATTGAGATTTTCTGACTATCTTTTTCCTTATCATTTTTTAGGTTTTGCATAGTTACTCCTTAAGGATTATTTATTTTTAGTTCTTTTATTAATCTTGACAGATAAGTACGCTGTATGGCAAGTGCCTTGGCGGTTTCTGTTTGATTCCAATTGTTTTCTTCCAGTATTTTACGGATATAATTGGTCTTAAAAATATTTATGGCAATTTTTAAATCGTGAATATCATCCACAGCGGCAGTATCAGTATCAGGCGATTTATTAGTTTTAAAGAAAAGGTCTTCTGTATTTATCAATTTATTCCTGCCAATTACACATGCACGTTCGATACAATTTTGCAATTCACGGATATTACCCGGCCAGGAATATGAAAGCAATGAATCAAGGGCATCCTGCGAAAATCCTTCAAAGTTCTTTTTTGTCTCCTTCATAAAATTCTTTAAAAAAAACTGAGCCAATTCTATAGTATCCTCCGGGCGCTGGCGAAGAGGGGGAATATAAACCGGGAATACATTCAAACGGTAAAAAAGGTCCTGGCGGAATTCGCCATTTTGCACCAGTTCTTCGATATCCTTGTTTGTGGCTGCAACAATGCGAACATTAACAGCGATGGTTTGATCAGAACCCAATTTTTCAAACTTTTTTTCCTGAATAACCCGCAGTATTTTTGCCTGTAAAGATAATGGTAAATCTCCAATTTCATCAAGGAAAATCGTGCCGCCGTCCGCCATTTCAAAACGTCCTTGACGGTGGGCAATTGCGCTTGTAAATGCTCCTTTAACATGACCAAAAAGCTCACTTTCCAAAAGGCCTTCTGGAAGAGCCGCGCAATTAACTCTTACAAACGGCGCATTTACACGGGAACTGCGCAGATGTATTTGTTCTGCAAACAGCTCCTTGCCTACCCCGCTCTCTCCCAAAAGCAAAACGGAAGAATCGGTTTTTGCTACTTTGTCAATTATTTCCAGTTTTTCCAGAGTACAAGGACTCTTTATTATCATTGCATGATAATGATTATTGGATATTTTATCCTGCAATTTTTTTATCTCGTTTAAAGATGCTTCCATATTTTTTGCATTAACAATAGCCAATGCAGCCTGATTTGCGAATATCTCCAGCCATTCAACATCTTCTTGTGTAAAACCTTTAACAGCGCTCTGCTCGTCCTTTTTATTTAACAATTCAAGCACACCAATACATTCATCCTTTATACGCATGGGAACTGCCATGATTGTTTTACATGCAAAGTTTATCTCTTCTCCAATATTACTTAAATGACGCTTATCATTTGCAGCATCATTAACTATAAGGGATTTATTATTCTGCGCTACCCACCCTGCAATACCCTCTCCAAGTTTTACAGTATATTTTTTTACGTCTATGCCTTTTTCACCTAACGCTACTTCAAAGTAAAGTTCGTTTTTTTCTTTATCCATTAATAATAAACTGGAAGCTTCTGCATCAGAAAGCCGTGTAGCAGATTCCATAATTCGCGATAATAAACTGTTGATATCTTTATAATTAGAATTTAAAAGATAGTTTATCTCAATAAGAGTATGAAACTTATTCGCATCTATCTTTGACAGCATTGCCTATTCTGAGTCAGAGACCTCGCTGGCGGGATCATCCGTAACAACCGTTTTAAGAACAGCGCCCAGAGTATACGTTGAATCAGATGATTCCTCTTTTGCCATGTAACGGGAAATATCATCCCGCTGCACCTTTTTCTGAAAATCGCGGATAGAAAAAGCAACCTTTTGTTTATCCTGCTGAATTTCCAAAACAATCGCTTTTAATTTGTCTCCAACCTTATAATTTTTTAAAACCTCATCGGGATTATCATCGCGATTTTCAACAAGATTTGTTTTATGGATAAGCCCTTCAATTCCGCCTGGAATACGCAAAAACAAGCCAAAATCGGTGATAGACGCTACTTCACCTTCCACAGGAGAACCGCCTCTGTAATTTTCACAGAATTCTTTCCAAGGGTCTTCGGAAAGCTGTTTAATTCCAAGTTTGATATTACGGCTATTTGCATCTACAGAAATAACCATTACTTCAACTTCTTGCCCGGTAGTTAATCCAAAATTTTTGCTTTTCCTTGTCCAGGAAATATCATCTCCGTGAAGGAATCCGTCTATACCATCACCTAATTCAATAAAGGCGCCCACACTGGTTATTTTAACAATTTTTCGTATAATCCTTGTCCCCACAGGGTATTTTTCTTCGATGCTCTCCCAAGGGTTTTCCTGAACCTGTTTGATGCCTAAGGAAACTCTTCCTGCCTGCAGATCGTAACCTAAAATCATGCACTCAATAATATCACCGGATTTTAAAAGATCTTGCGGTTTTTGTACTTTTTTTAACCAGGAAAATTCAGATATATGCGCAAGGCCTTCTATGCCTTCTTCCAATTCTATAAATGCGCCAAACTCGGTGAGCTTTGTAACTTTCCCTTTAACAATATCATTGACATGATACTTTTCTTCAAAATGAACCCATGGATCATTGGTATAATGCTTTATGGAAAGGTTGATTCTTTTTTCCTGTTTATCTATGCGAATAACTTTTAGCTGTATTTCCTGTCCCTTTTTAACAAAATCTTTTGGACGTGTAACATGGCCCCAGCTCATATCGTTGATATGAAGAAGTCCGTCAAACCCGCCAAGATCAACAAATGCGCCAAATGATGTAAAACTTTTTACAATACCTGTTATATCAGAACCGATGGGAGTGTTCTCAAAAAAATTATTCCGTTTACTTTCAACTTCTTCTTCCATGCACTTACGTCTGTTTACAACAATGTTGAGCTTACCGTCTGAATACAAGCGTTCAATATAAACATTGATTTTTTTATTTATTAATTTTTCCGGCTTGTCAAGTTTTTGTACATCAGCCTGACTAATGGGAAGGAATGCACGAACATCAGCGCCAAGTAAAACTTCAAAGCCGCCTTTAACCTGTTTTTCTACTTTGCCTTCAACTGCACGTTTATCAGTAAATGCCTGCCTTATATTTTTCCATAAAATTTTTGCATCCGCTTTGTTTTTGGAAACAATAACTTCTCCGTATTTGTTTTCTTTTGTGATAAGAATGACTGCTACTTTGTCACCGATAACTGGAACTTTGGAAAATTCAGAAATTGGAATTTTACCTTCTGATTTGTAACCTACATCAACAAAAACTTGATCGTTGGTAACTTGTACTACTTTGCCTTCAACCAGCTGGCCTTCTTCCAGCTGCTCCAGGGTTTTCAGGTACTCTTCCTGTAACTGGGTTTGAATGTTTTCTCCGTCTTTAGCAGGGCTTGTGTCCTGGCCCACTTCCTTCTCTTCTGCCATCTTTTTCGTTCCTTGATTTTTATTATCTATCTTACCTTTTAGAATGTCATAAACTTCAATAATGGTCAAGTCAGATGTGTCTAAATATTGAACTCCATCGGCAATTTTTAAGCTGCCTTCTATTTTGTTTTTATCAATCTCATCGCGCTGTAAAATCGCGCTTTTTATCTCGTTTAGGCTTAATGATGATACACCCTGATCGTAACGTCTTTTTGCACGCGAATCTGCCGATGCGTCAATGTAGAAACGGTGCTCAGCATCAGGGAAAACCACAGTGGTCATATCCCTGCCCTCCACTATAATATTCCTGCCCTTTGCCAACGATCTGATTAGGTCATTAACAATATGCCTGACAGGTACAATCGCAGAAAGCGGTGACGAGAGCCTGTCAATTTCGTCGGTATGAAGTAAAACAGAAACTTCCTCATTATCAAGAAAAACCTCATCCCCTTGGCAGGAAATCCTTACATTTTTGGCGAATTCAATTACTTTTTGGCTGTCTTTTGTGTCGATTTCCGCTCGTAAACACCCCAGAGTTATTGCCCTATAGAGCCTTCCAGAGTTGATATAAGTAAAATCCAATTTTTCGGCTAATAATTTAGCGATAGTGCTTTTCCCGGAACCTGCGGGGCCGTCAACTGCAATTACCATGTTTATCTCCTAAAACCAGAAATCTCTTTTTCTGTTAACGGACGTGAGTCCCCTTCTGCCAGATTGCCTAATTCCACTGGGCCTATTCTAATCCTGCGAAGCAAAACTGGGTGCAAACGAAAGTGGGAAAAAACCCGTCTTATTTCGCGGTTTTTGCCTTCAACAAGAATAATACGCAGAGTTTTACTTCCGGTTTTTTCTGCGAATTTGGCTTTGTAATGTACATCTTCGATCGTTATGCCGGAATTGAATGCTTCAATGGTTATATCAGGAATTGGCCCTTTTGATTCTACTATGTATTCCTTTTCAAGCCCTGAGCTGGGGTGGCCAAGACAGCTTGCAAAGCTGCCGTCGTTCGTAAAAAATATCAAGCCACATGACATGAAATCGAGCCGGCCAACACTATAAAGACGCTCCTTTACAACAGGAAGCAAACCAAGAGCAAGAGGCCTTCCTTGCGGATCGCTGGAAGTACAAATATATCCCGGGGGTTTATTTAAAGCAAAAATCAGTTTACGGCTTTCCAGACAAACAGGTTTACCATCAAAAAGTATAATATCACTTTGGGCCACTTTAGTTCCTTGCCTGGTTATTATTTCGCCATTTACAGAAACTCTCCCTTGTGTTATTATTTCTTCTGCCGTACGTCTTGAAGCAATTCCTGCAGATGCCAGAAAAACCTGTAATCTAATATTTTTCTCCTTCTAGTTCGAACTTTTCTAAATCGCTTTCGTTTAATTTAGGAAGGTCTGCAATCGAATTAAGATGGAATACTTTCAAGAATTCTTTTGTGGTGCCGTACATCACAGGGCGGCCGGGTGTGTCTTTTTTTCCTGCTTCGCGGACAAGCCCTCTTTCTAAAAGCAAGCGTATCATATTGTCTGCGGATACACCCCTAATTTTTTCGATCTCTACCCGTGTTACCGGCTGCTGATAAGCAACGATTGCCAGTGTTTCCATTGCAGCACGCGACATTTTGGCTTCGCTCTTTTTACCGTAGCGTTCTTTTAAATTTTCCCAATACACACGTTTTGCATAGATCATTATTCCGCCGCCAATACGGGAAAGTTCAAGGCCGCAGTCTACAGATGAATAACGTTCTTCCAGATTTTCGATTGCTGCACTTACAGTTTCTTTGGAAATCCCGCCAATTCTTGCAATTGTACCTTCGTCGATTACATCTCCTTCCATAAGCAATATTGCTTCAACAAGAGCTGTTTCTTTTTCAATGTCTTTTATCACACATAACTCCGAATTAAAATATCACCAAAAAGGCGGTTCTGAAAAAAGACAATCATTCGCATTTTTGCCGCTTCCAAAACTGCCAGAAAAGCGCAGACTATATCCATCGCTCCCGGACGAATAATAAGATCGGTAAACCTGCACTCTCCTTTGTTTTCCAGGAATTCAGCAAGCAAAGTTGTTTTTTCCCTGACTGTAACTTCTTCGTAAAGATCGATTATTTTTTCACTGGTCATATTTTCCGTTAAAGACGAAAATGTTTTTACAAGATCCCATATATCAACTTTTTCCCATATATCGTCTTCTGTAAACGGCAAATTATGCTGAAGCCTTTTTCGTTCAACTACCCATTCATTTTCTTTTTCTTTTTCTTCCATCATTTCGGACAGTTTTTTATATTTTTGATATTCAATTAATTTTTCGACTAGTTCTGCCCTTGGATCTTCTGCATAATCATCTTCCATTTCGACAGGTAACAGTGTCCTGCTTTTGATATACAGCAAAGTTGCAGCCATTGCATGAAAGGCTGTAATATCTTCCAAGTCCATTGTTTCGACATCCCGCAGATACCCGATATACTGTTCCGTTATTTGGCCAATGGGAATATCAAATATATTAACCTCATTTTTACGGATCATGTATAACAACAGATCAAGAGGGCCTTCAAATTCGCTTAATTTAAAGTTATGGGTATCGGATTTTGGATTCATTAAGATAAGTGTAACGGTTTTTAAGGGTTAAAACAAGGACTTCTTTACCTTCCCCTTGTTATATATTCTTCGAATCTTTGTCTTATTTCCTGGCGCTGCCGGAAAACATTTTCCCAGATTACTGGAATGCTGTTTTCGCGGATTTCGTTAATGGGAATTGAATTATACGGAATAAGGTGAAAATCTTTTCTTACAGAGTGCATCCAGCCGTTAACAATGGCAGTTTGCCCTTCTGTACTTAAAAACCATTCGGTTATTTCTTCGGCTGCTTTTACGTTTTTATTGGCGCTCCAATGATTGTTTATAATCATGATATTTGATGGAATTACAACAACACCATCTGTAGGATAAATAACTTCTAAACTGGAGTTTCTTTCCTGGCGTATTTTAAGAATTGATTCTTCGAGAATCATCGCTACTCTGCTTTCGCCGTTTTCCAGTTTTCTTAAAGTTTGGTCATTTCCGTAGTCGATCATCACTCTCTGCCTGCCAAGCGCTTCAAAATACGCATAACCGTATTTATCCCTGAGTGCAGTTGCCGTTGCCATTGTAGTTCCCGAAACAAGTGGATTACGCATCGAAATAGCGCCTCTTGCTCCTGCATCATTTGCAAAATCTGCAAATGAATTTGGGACAGTATTTCTGGCATGCCTTGCGGGATTAAATGCCAATACCATGTTGGAAACCCTCACAGGATACCAATAACCCTGGATGTCATAATCAAACGCCAAAGCGGAAGCTTCTTTAGACTTAAACGGATGCAGCATATTTTTTTCTTTTAATTCAAGCGAATACGCAGGATCTGCTATCATCACTATATCGCATTTTAATCTGCCAGAAGCGCTGTCAGCCTCTATCCATTGTTGAATAACGCCTGTTCCACTGTAAACGAATTCTATTTGCCAGGCGGGAAACCGGTTATTCAAATCTCTTTTAACATTTTCGATAACATCCGTATACATGGAAGTATATATAACTATTCTTACTTGCTCTTGTCTTGCAGCACTAGTTTGGCAGCTTAAAACAAGAAGAGACAACAAACCAATAATCAGCAAATTTATTTTTTTCATACGTAACCTCATTTATCTTTAATCAAATTGAATAACCATCATTTCGACACGGCGGTTTCTGTTTCTGACATCCCATTCACTGGTGGCAGTTCTTGTGCCACCGAATGCAATTATAATTATTTGTTCATCGCTTACACCTCTTGCCTTAAGCTGCTGCGCTACGACATTTGCACGTAATATACTCAGTGCCATAAGGTCTTCTGCTTCGCTGCGGTATGCAGTATATGGATTGGCATGGCCTTCTATCCGTACCCGCAAATTGGGATTTTCGTTAAGCATTCTTGCTGTTGCATTAAGAGACAGTTCGTTTACCTGTTGCGCGTCACGATCTATGCCAATATTATAGCTTCCAACATCAGCTCCAAATATAACAAATTCAATTGCAGGAATTATAATTTGCCTGACAGCATCATTGATATCCGGTGCCCTGTCAACTTCAACATCGATAAATTCAGTCCTGGTTTCTGTAATGATTTTCTGCGGTAGCGGGAACTTATACCCCGCTGTAACGGAGAATCCCCAAATATGCGGAAACCCGCCGCGAACTGATGGTTCTATCTGCCATCTTTGCGTTAACGGTATGTCTACTCCAAGCATAACATCGGCCATCAGAGAGCCGCGTGTTCTTTTTGCGTCATCAAAAACTTTGGCATCCTGTCCCCTGTACGCTGCAACCAAACCAAGCCCGCTTTGAAAAAATACATTGGTTTTCATTACCGGATTTTCACCTAATCGCAGGAAATTCCAGCGCAGGTAAACTTGGCTTTCGAAAGTGAGTATATTATCACCATCTTCTTCGATACTGTATGTAATGCCGGTCCTGCTTCCAACCATTAATGGCGGCGAAAGCCAAAGTCTTGGATCAATCACAATCTGAAGAGGGGTACCATCGACAAGAAAATTGGTCATTCCAATCCCTGCGTTTAATGACCAAAAATCTCCAGCAGGAAAGTCATGTTCCGTTTGGGCAGATAATCCTATTGTAAGTACAAAAAGTATCAATACTAAAAAAAATCGCTTCTTTAAAGAAGAATTCATTATAACCTCTTATTCTTTAAATTTCTAACATAAATTATAATAAGATAAATTATTATGATCAAGTTGGTTAGTATTGACAGTATAAAAAATTTGCGTTAACCTGATAGCCAGCGAGGTTAACTGAGTGTGAAGATGTCAAGTAAAGCGCAGTTGTTGTTTCGTTTGCGGGAAAATCAAGGAGTTCCAGTGAGCGGCAATGTGCTGGCGCATGAAATGGGGATTTCCAGGGTTGCTGTTTGGAAAGCGGTTCAAGCTCTACTCGAGGCAGGTTATGCAATAGAAACAAAAGATACCGGCTATCTTTTTTCTCCAAATAATGAAAAGGATTTTTTATATCCCTGGGAATTTGGAGAAAATGAGGGGAACTTTCATCACTACTTGTCCACAACCAATACGATGGACAGGGCAAGGGAATTAGCGCTTAGAGGCGCTGACAGCGGGACTGTAATTACAGCAGACAGGCAAACTGCCGGAAAATGCAGAAACGGCAGAACCTGGATTTCCCGTTCTGGCGGGCTTTACTTTTCGATACTGGAACGCCCAAGGCTTACTATTGCCGATTACCCCCTGTTTTCACTTGTTTTACAAATTGCCGTTGTTAAAACCATTTCGTCTGTGTGCGGAAAAACTGCATACCTTCGCTGGCCAAACGATATTTACATAAACAACCGGAAAATTGCAGCCATTACCACAGAGGTTTCCGGTGAAGGAGACTTGCTCACATGGCTCATTGGCGGAATTGGAATCAATGTAAATAACAAAGGACCAACCATAAAGGCAATAAGCTGTGCAGAAATTATTAAACGCCAAACTTCACGTAAAGAAATTTTATGTAAAATCCTGGAAGAATTTGAAACAACAAAAAAAATAATCTACTCTACCGCTATTTATTCACAAGGCAGTAGCGCTCTTGCAGCGGAATGGAATTCTCTTACAGATAGCATTGGCGCAAAAGCTGCTGTTTTTGAACCAAAAAATAAAGAGAATGACTCTAACAAAGAACCGGTGGAAATTCTTAAAAGAGGCATATTCAAAGGCATCGATCCGCTTGGACGCTGTATACTTGAAACCAAAGATGAAACTCTGGTTTTTAATCAAGGTTCGGTTTCTTTGCAACTGGCAATTTGATTCACATAACTTCCAAAAAGGGAATACAAACCAAATAAAACGCATCCTTTAAAACCAGCATAACAGCACGGGAAAGTTCAAGTCTTGCAGTAGAGAGAGCCTTGTCCTCACAATTTAAAATTGGACACTCGTGATAAAAGCGGCTGAATGCTTTTGACAGCTCGTACAAAAAACCCGCCAAATGCGAAGGATCCAAATTTAAAGCCGCTTCATTAACAGCAAAAGGATACTGTGTTAGTATCTTTACCAATTCCCATTCCGAGTCAGAAGTAAGTAATGAAAAATGATTGTCATTTGAGCTCTTTGCTCTTTGCTCACTGCTATTTGCTAATTGTTTGCGCAGCATAGAAGAAATCCTTGCCCCCATGTATTGCAAATACGGGCCTGTATTTCCATTAAAAGAAAGAGATTCTTTTGGGTCAAAGAGCATATCTTTTTGCGGATTTGGCTGAAGCAAAAAATAATGGAGAGCGCCAAGCGCTATTTTCTCGGCTACTTCTTGCGGGTTTCCTACATCGTCTTCCCTTCCCTTCTTGCGTATTTCGTCTAACGCCATGTCCCGCAGGGAGTTTATCAAATTGTCCGCATCAACTATGGTTCCTTCGCGGCTTTTCATTTTTCCTTCGGGAAGGTTTACCATTCCGTAGGAAAGATGGTAAAGGTTTTTTGCCCATGTGTAACCTAACTTGTCAAGAAGCGTAAAAAGAACTTTAAAATGATATTGCTGCTCCGAGCCAACCACATAAATTAATTTGTCAAAAGGCCAGTCGTTATAACGGTTTATTGCAGTTCCAAAATCCTGAGTAATGTAAATCGAAGTGCCGTCGGCTCGAAGGAGTATTTTTTTATCCAGTTTTTCTTCGCTTAAATCAACTGCAACAGAGCCATCTTCCTGCCGGAAGAAAATGCCTTTTTCAAGCCCTTTTAAAACTTCTTCTTTGCCCAGCTTGTATGTTTCACTTTCAAAGTAAAACTTGTCAAAAGAAATGCCGGTACGCTCATAGGTTTTTTTCATGCCGTCAATCGCCCAGGTATTCATCAACTTCCAAAGTTCTGTCGTTTGCCTGTCGCCCATTTCCCATTTTACAAGAAGTTCTTGCGCTTTTTTCAGCGACGGCGATTGGGCTTCGGCATCTTCTTTTTTAACGCCAGAGCTTACCAGCTGCTCAACTTCATCTTTAAATAATTTGTTAAAAGTTATATACCAGTCTCCGACAAATTGATCGCTTTTAATATTTTCTGTTTGGGGAGTTTTTCCCTGTCCATATTCGTTATACGCAAACATGGATTTACAAATATGAATACCTCTGTCGTTTATGATGCAGACTTTTTGCACCTCTGCGCCGCATGTTTTTATTATTCTGGAAATGCTTTCTCCCAGTACGTCGTTTCGCAGATGACCAAGATGTAAGGGTTTATTGGTATTGGGACTTGAAAATTCCACCATTACCTTTTTACCAGTCATTGTATTTGGCCTTCCAAAGACAAAATCTACATTTTTGTTAAACGAAAATACATTTTCCAGTACAACTTTTGTTGTTAAACCGCGATCCATTATTATATTGAGATATGGCCCTTGAGCCTGTATTTTTGCAGTTGTTTTTTCGCCGGCTAAAAGTAAAGACAGTTTTTCCGCCACAATTTGGGCAATTTGAGGCGGGCCTTTACGCAGTAATTTTGCGTAACCAAACATTGGAAAGCCAATATCTCCCATTTCCGGGTTTGGCGGAACTTCTGCAATTATTTGATTGGCATCAATTTTTTCCTGTAAACCTGCTTCTGACAGCAATGTGTTAATAACCGATGATATTTTTTCTTTCCACGGTTGTTTATAGTCGTACATATTTTACATTAACAAATAGTTTGCTTTTCTTCAATACGGGCAAACTATTGAGGTTGTCCCAAAACTCGGTTAGTTATCCGCCCCTGCTTTTAATGCGCCGAACCTTTAGGTGAGGCTGCGCCAAAGCAAAAACAGAGGCTAAAGCCTAAACCTGTAAAGCTAAACCAGACCAAAACCTCGATTCCGAAGTCCTGCCTTGCTCATAACCCATGTATGATTTTAGCTCAGTTCATGTTGGGGTGGTATAAAGTATTAAATTGTTGGAAACAGGTTAAAATCCTTCGCCTAAAAAACGTTTAATAAAATACGCAAAAATCTCTTAGTATTTTCCCCAAAAAACGCTTGCTCCAAATACCAAAAAAAGTGTTAAAATCCAGCTAAATTCCCCTTGAAACAAATCCTACAATGTGAAATAATGTACTAACAATGCTAATAAACGCCAGAGTTGAAAAAAAACGCCCCACAACAGAGTTGAAAACTCTGGGCAACCAAATTGTCGCAGGTGGCGGCATGGATGCCGCCTGTAACCAACTCGGCAGTTTTTGCAAAGCAAAAACTGCAAGCTTAAAAACCGCAGGGATGCGGTTTTTAAGCACAACAGTCAACAGTCAACAGTCAACAGTCAACAGGCAAATTATACACACTACCTAAACCATCGTGTCAACTATACACCAGTAAAATTCTTACAAATTCTCATCATTATTTGGAAAAATGTTACCCATAAATATCTATGGGTACTTTTTTATATAAATTTAATATTAAAAAGGAGTTATCATAACCGCGTTGCGGTTATGTTCGATTAAATTTGCTGCTCACGCAGCATAAAGAGAGGTTACTCATGAAAAACAAATTTAGGTTTTATGGGATTATTGCTATATTCGCAGTAATCGGATTAGTTTTAGTTGCTTGTGGCGGTGACTGTACGCATGACAACGGAGCTTGGCATACAACAAATGCAGGAACTTGTACGTTATCTGGTACAAGAGAATTACGCTGTACCAAATGCAGTGATGTTTTAGAGAAAAGCCCTATACCTGCCACTGGACACAATTACAGCATCGGAATTTGTACAATAGCAGGTTGTTACAGTATACAGATGATGCCAATTTCTGCCGGAAACTTTGTAAGAGATGGTCATACAATAACATTAAGTGCTTTTAAGATGAGCAGGTTTCAAGTTACACAGGAATTATACGAAGCAGTAATAGGTAATAACCCCAGTTGGTTTCATGGCGGAAGCGGCAGAGAGCCGGACACAACCAATGGGGTACTGGAAATACAAGGTAGACGACCTGTGGAGAGAGTAACATGGTTTGACGCAGTATATTTCTGTAATAAATTAAGCGAACGGGCAGGACTTACGCCAGTATATACGATAACAAATATAGTACGTGGAACGGATCAGCAGATAACAAGTGCAACAGTAACGGCAAATTGGAATAATAACGGTTATAGATTGCCGACAGAAGCACAGTGGGAATATGCTTGTCGGGCAGGTTCAACAGCACTTTGGCATTTTGGAGATAATCAAGCGGATCTATTAAATCATGCGTGGTTTGGAAATATGCAAACTGGTATTGATGGAAATGCTAACGGTAGAACACATCAAGTAGGATTAAAAACAGCTAACGTATGGGGCTTGCATGATATGCATGGCAATGTGTGGGAGTGGGTATGGGACTGGTGGGGAACATTTCCAAACCCTAGTGATCTTGATAATCCGAGAGGTGCTGTCTCCGGTACTGGCCGCGTGAATCGTGGTGGGAGTTGGGGCGATTCGGCTTCGTCTTCGCAGTCGGCGTTTCGGTTCATCGGCGTTCCCGGCTACAGGGACTTCATTTTTGGCTTCCGGCTGGCGCTCCCCTGAGCTATAACAAATAGCAGAGAGCAGGGAGCAAAGAAAGAGCGATGTTTCTTAACTTTGCTCTCTGTTACTTGCTATTTGATATTTGAATTGGCTTCCGGTTGGCTCTCCCCTGAGCTATTACAAATAGCAGATAACAGATAGCAGAGAGCAAAGAAAGAGCGCTGTCCAACTTTGCTCTCTATTACTTGCTATTTGCCACTATTATGGTTTGACAGCAGCGCCCTATTCACTTTGAGATGGACATTAAAAAGCAGTTTACCTGCCATGCCTGCGCCTGTGGGAAAGTCATGTCTGCGGCTATGGTTTGACAGCTAAAGTGTTCTGTCTTATTCAACTGACACAATGTCCCGTTAAGTCTGACCACAT
>JAITFY010000082.1 GCA_031281025.1 Treponema sp.
CTGGGCAATATAGAAACAATGGTCCAGTCGGTTATGGGAATGTGCATTGAGCAGATGATAAAATCGCCATCACCTGAGTAAAAATCTCTTTTAGATAATACTTGTTCGCGGTAATCTTCAAGTTCATTATTTTCAAAAAAGTCTTTTTCCATTATGAGTGATACATCACGATTGGTAACATACATGCCTGAAGGATGGATAATGTAGGTTCTTAATTCCTCCATGTTGGTTAAATTGTTAATATAATCATTAAGGGTACCCAGCGAAACATCAGCTCCTGCCATCCCTATTGTTCTCCCTTGATAAGTTACCCCTTTAACCAAAGAGATTACCAGTTCCTGCGTAATCATATCGATGTAGGGATCGGTAAAAATTGTTCTGCCGCGGCCGGCAATTGAGTCTCTGTGCCATGCCCGCGTTGTATTATCGTATGCGGGATCGGAGGGCACCCATCCATCGCTAAAAACCATAAATTCACCGGGAGCATCCCATCTTCCGGTACTTGCTCCAAACACCAACTGCACATCTTCGAGCCTTTCTTCCATTGTGATATAAAACTCACGAAGTTGTACGGTATTAACCTGATCCTGGAGCATAATGGGAAGCGCTCCGATAGCAGTAAAATCCAGCAGTAAGGAATACTCCGAAAACCGCCCATTAATTTTGTCCCGTAAATGCTCCGTAGTTTCGCTAAAATATCGTTCCATCTCTCTATCTGCATTGATTCTCATTCCAATGGAAAAACCAATCCACATGAGCGCGCTGACAGCTACAATACCCGTCATAATAATTACCAATAATTCGGCTGATAAAGAACGTTGCTTTTTCATCGTATTACCTCAGCATACATAATACATTTATTTGTTATACTTTACAAGTTAAAAATATAATTTTATTGTCCTGCCTTTTTCATACATTTACAATTCAATATTGCATAGTGAGTAATTCTGTCGTATGATATGAATATGACAGTAAGCAAACGTATTAGACATTTACGACGAACGCTCAATATGTCGCAAGTAGAGTTTGCGAAAGCTATCTATATAAGTAATGGATATATCGCGGAACTTGAATGTGAACATCGGAGGGTAAATGAGCGGATAATCCACCTGATTTCACTCACTTTTGGCGTCAATGAAAAATGGTTAAAAAACGGAGAAGGTGACATGTTTTTCAATACACCGAGCGAAAAATTGCAGCGTATGGTGAGCCTTTTTAACGAATTACCGCCAAAATTCCAGGATTACTCGATGCAGCAAATAGAACTGTTGCTTAATGTTGCAAAGGAAGACTCTACCAAAAATTAAAAATGATCCCTCTGTATAAACTTGATAAATTACCGCGAACTCAGAAACTTCGAAAAATCGCAAAAATACTCACAATGGCCGAAAAACGATTAAAAATGAGCACTCATACCGGGATTTTCACTAGCTCTGAGCTAACTTTTTTTACCGATGCTGCAAAAATGCTATCAAATGATGCTCTTTTTTCGCAGGATGCACAAAAAGCGTTTCTGGAAGCAGCCAATGTTTTTGGGAACTGCGATTCATCGTTATTTCTACGCTTTATAAATCGCATTAAACATATTTTATTGGCAGAAACAGGCCGTGATCAGGCGGATTGGGATTTCACCGGTATTGACGGAAAGCTTGACCCGGAAAAACGGCAAATTTTTGAAGGGATGTGGGTCTATCTGGAGGATATCCGCTCTCCGTTTAATGTGGGCGCAATGTTCCGCACCGCCGAAAGTTTTGGTGTCGAAAAAATTATCCTGTCCTCATTTTGCGCCGATCCCAGGCACCGGCGGGCGGAGCGGACAGCGATGGGCTGCATTGATGTTGTATCATGGGAACGGAGTGAACTTTTTGTTAAACCGGAAGTACCTATGGATACCTCCATTCCCATTTTTGCTCTGGAAACCTGCGGTATTCCGTTGGAGGAGTTTTCCTTTCCAAAACGTGGACTGCTGATAGCCGGCTCCGAAGAACTGGGCGTAAGCCCTCAGGCGCTTGCGGCAGCGGATATTTCGCTTGGGCGGGTATCGATTCCCTGTTATGGTACAAAAGCTTCGCTTAATGTGTCGGTAGCTTTTGGGATAGCTATTCAGAAATGGGCAAGCGTAATGGACTTAAAATAAACTACGCTACTACAAAAACACCTTCGGCGTTTGGCTTGCCTTGCAAAAGCGCTTTAAATTCTTTTTCGTCCAGAGTTTCTTTCTCCAATAACGAAGCTGCAATCGTATCAAGCGTTGCGCGTTTTTCTTCCAGGATTTGTTTTGCTTTGGCGTATTCAGTTTCAATTATGCGGGCGATTTCTTCGTCAACGTATTGTTGGGTAGTCTCGGCGTATTCACGCTGGAAACCAGGTTCCCGCAGCTCCTGGCCTGTCATGCTTATGCCGCGCGATGTAAGGGCAACGTTACGAAAACGGCCGCTCATGCCGTAGTCGGTAATCATCTTGCGGGCAATGTCTGTCGCTTTGGTTAGATCACTCGCTGCACCTGTAGAGTATTCGCCGGAAACCATCTCTTCGGCTATTCGCCCGCCAAGCAGAATGTCTATCCGTCCAAGAAGGTCGGATTGTGTAATCGTATAACGATCCTCAACCGGAAGCTGCATTGTATAACCAAGTGCAAAACCACGGGGGATAATCGATATTTTTGTGACAGGGTCGGCGTTAGGTGTAAATGCGGCAACAATGGCATGGCCGGCTTCGTGATATGCGGTGAGTCTTCGCTCTTCTGGTTTAAGTACCCGTGTTTTCTTTTGTAATCCGGCAACGGTTTTTTCGATTGCTTCGTTAAAGTCAAGTTGGGTTACCATTTTTCGCCCTGCTCTGACTGCAAGAAGCGCAGCTTCGTTTACAATATTTGCAAGATCCGCCCCGGCAAAACCTGATGTTATCCGTGCCACAACTTCAAGGTCTACGGCGGGATCAAGCCTTACAGGTTTGGAGTGTATTTTTAGGATAGCCTCCCTGCCCTTAAGATCCGGCCTGTCAACAAGCACTTGCCGGTCAAACCTTCCGGGGCGAAGGAGGGCGGGATCCAGTACATCCGGGCGATTCGTCGCAGCCAGGAGGATAAGACTGCTTGTACCGTCAAAACCATCCATCTCGACA
>JAITFY010000107.1 GCA_031281025.1 Treponema sp.
TGCCAGCCGTTTGCTGAAATCTTCTATATCTTTGGTTTTTTGTTTGTTTTGGTTTTCGGTTTGCTTTGTGGTGGGGTGGTGGGGGGGGGGGGGGGTGGTACTATACATATAAAATACCAGAGAATCTAAATTTTTGACAGCCGGATAGCCTTTCATAAGTGAAAAATTATCATTTATTTTAAAATGTGTCAAGCAAAAAATCATAGTATACAGAAACACATTATTGTATGGCGCCTCTGTATTGCAGCAATTCCAGTCTATCAAGCCGGTCTTGATGTACTGCCAGCCGTTTGCTGAAATCTTCTATATCTTTGGTTTTTTCATCCGACCAAAGAGCCTCAGCAATGCCGCAGATTCTGGGAAAGATCATATATTCGGCGATTTTGCCTGCATAGATAACTTCCGACCAAAGATTCGCTTGTCCGCCCATAACCAATGAAGCCTCATCTTTGCTCATCTGAGGTGTAATGGGATTCATATAGTAACCCTTAAAAATTGTTCCGATTCCAAGCCTGCCAATTTCTTCTGGTGTATCAATATGCCTGTAATCCAGGTAACAGCCTTCGTTTTGCGGCGACATGATGGTACGCCGTCCTATAGAGACAGCATGGGCGCCTCCCTGCTGAGCGCGCCATGACATAACAACAACATTTTCGGGAAGTGGAAATTTCCCGGTGTTTTCCAGCACTTCGTCCCAGCCGATTGTAATTCTGCCCCGATCGCGAAGCATTTGTGCAAGACGGACTGTTATCCAACTTTGCATTTGCGCATAATTATCAAGACCCAATTCGGTAAAGCGCTTGTTGCACCTGGGACATTCTTTCCATCTGTTAAAACGCACTTCGTCTCCGCCTATATGCACATACTTTGAAGGGAAAAGTTCGGCCAATGTATCAAAAATAGCTTCGAATAGGGGGAAAATACCGTCATTACCTGCGCATAAAACATCTTCAAAAACACCATAACGGTCTTCTACCCTGTATGGGCCGCCTGTGCAGCCCAGTCCCGGATACGCTGCCAGAATCGAACTTGCATGACCGGGAAGGTCTACCTCCGGCACTACCTCGATATGGCGCTGTGCCGCATACGAAACGATATCCCGAATTTCCTCTTCGGTGTAAAAGCCGCCTGTAACGCTTCCCCAAAGGCGATGTTCGTTTCTCCTGGAACCGATTTCGGTAAGCAATGGATATTGTTTGACAGGAAGCCGCCACCCCTGATCATCAGTAAGATGCCAATGAAAAATACTTATATGCTGAAGCGAAAGAGCATCAAGCAGCTTCTTGATAAATTCTACTGAGTAAAAATAACGTGAACAATCCAGCATAAGCCCGCGCCAGGAGAATCTTGGGAAATCCTCGATTATACCGCAAGGAATGGATAGTTCGCCGTTTTGATACCCCGAAAGGAAAAGCTGACGCAAAGTTTGCAAACCGCGAAACGCACCGGTTTGTGTTTGTGCGCCAAGTCTAATCCCGCCGGAAAGTATTTCCAGCCGGTATGATTCCGCCTTATGTATGTCACCAAACGAGTTGTCCGCTTTCATCAAAGTGATGCCGTCTGTGGTTTCAGAAAACGCCTGCCCGCCAAAGGTATTTTGAATCTGCTTGATAAAAACATCCGCTTCCTGTTGAAAAGCCGAAACGTTTATCTGTGGAATGCCGGTGCATTTAAAATTACCCTGCTTATATTGAATAGACCTTGGCTTTGGAATGATTGTGTATGCTTTCATGTAATGTACCGAACAGAGTAGTTATTAACCAGCAGCTGCCAGTATCTCAAAATATTTTGCCTGCTGTTCTTTAAGCAATACCGGTATGTCCAATTTGTAGGGGCAGTGGTGTTTGCAGTGGCCGCAGTTAAAACATTTATCGATAAGGCGCATATTGTTCTGCCATTCTTCTGAAAGCCAATGTTCCTTAACAGCCCTGCCAAGTAAAAGAGTGATCCTTGCCGCATTGTGAATGGGGATACCGACAGAACAGGGTGTACAGTAACCGCAGCAGCGGCAGAAGTTTCCAGAAAGCGCTTCCTTGTCGGCGGTTATGGCGCTTTGCAAAACGCTGTCCAGCACCGGCGGATCTTTTTCGTAGGATAGAAACTCTTCCAGTTCATGCCTTTTTTGCATTCCCCAAATAGGGATTACATTTTCATACTGCCGTAAAAAAGCAAATGCCGCTTTAGCGTTGGATAAAAGACCGCCGCACATTCCTTTCATGGCAAGAAGGCCCACATTGTGTTCACGGCAGGTATCAATTAAATCTAATTCTTCTTTTATGGACAAATAGGAGAGCGGATACTGCAAGGTGTCGTATAGGCCGGATATTACAGCTTCGCGGGCGCGGTCTTTACTGTGAGATGATATTCCAATGTGCCGGATTTTTCCCTGTTCTTTTGCCAACAAAAGGCACTCGTATATGCCGTCTTCTCCGGGACGAGGCACAATGGGAGGATTGTGAACCTGGAAAACATCAATGTAATCTGTTTTTAACATTCGCAGGCTGTTTTCGATATTTGCCATCAATTTATCCGGCGGGAAAGCCGAGCTTTTTGTACATATAACAATTTTATCGCGTACATGGCTAAGCGCGATTCCAATTCTTTCTTCACTGGTTGTGTATGAGTTAGCCGTATCAAATAATGTAACGCCGTTTTCGTAAGCATGCCGTAAAAGGGCTGTGCTTTCATCAAAAGAAATGCGTTGAATGGGAATACAACCAAAACCAGTACGGCTTACCAAAAGCCCTGTTTTACCAAATATTGTTTTTTGCATAATCTCTTTCCATTGTAGTATGTTGGTAGTTTTTGTCAAGGTTTTTTGAGCAGCAAATAAACTCCCAAATGTTGCTTTTTAATCAATACTATTATAGAATAAGGTATATTTGGAGAGATTATGAGAATAGCGATTGTAAGTGCGCCAGCAACAAGGAGTAAAGTGCCGGATTATGTTCAGTCTTTGGCAAAGGGAATGGAATCCATGGGGCATCACGTTGATATTATCGATGCCTGGACAGAAGATGGCTTTAGGCTTCCCGGATATGAATATGTAGCATTGGTGACACAGCCAATATCCTCTTTTTCCAGGAAAATACCGGTTTGTATAGCAAAAGTACTTGGAGCAGGCAGTTCGCTTGTTGGAAAAAAAAGCGCTGCATTTGTAAAAAAGACAGGTTTGTTTTATAACCGCAGTCTGTCTAATTTGATGAGGGCTATGGAAAAAGAAGGTATGCGTGTAAATTGGAGCGAAGTTATATTTAACGGGCCGCATGCAGAAGCGCTTGGAAAACGTATTGGCGCATGATAATCATTATAAGCTGCTTGGCATAAAACCAGGAGCCAGCGCTTCTGAGATAAAAAAAGCATTCAGAAAAAAAGCAAAACTACTCCACCCCGATATTTCCGGCACAGAAAATCCGCAAGCTATGCAAAAACTTATTGCCGCTTATGAAGCATTGTTGGATTTAAACCGCCGCTTTGAGATAGATAAAGTTTATTCACAAACAGGATTTGAACACAGAAAAAAAACTAAATTTGATTACAGAGCCTGGCTAAGGGAACAGGGCGATCCGCACAGTATGGCTAAACTTATTTTTTATGAACTTAAGCGCCTGGAAGAAGATCGTGCTATAGAAATCTGTCGCCAAAACGGCGGCCGTGATTTTTGCCTGGAAAAAAAAAAGAAAAAAGCAGACTGGATGGACTGCCAGTATATCCTTGCCGAAGAACTTGATAAAAGGGGACATTCCCTTGAAGCATTCAAATTGATTACCGCTCTTTTGGCAGAAGAAAGACGAAAACCTTACTTTAATCTTTTTACGCCGGAAATATACTGTTATCTGAAATCCATGGTGAACAAAAGACTAAAACCACAAATTGATAAAGAAACATGGATTATATGTATGCAAGCTCTAATGGATATTGGTTTTTCATCACACGATGAAAAAATTTTTAAAGAATCAATCGCAAAAACACTAAAAGAAATAAGGATTGGGCAATAGTGATACGATTAAAGAACGAAAAACAAATTAATGGCATAAGAACATCCTGCAAGATGCTTTCTGCCATGTACAAAGAACTTATCCCGCTTGTAAAACCAGGAGTTCAAACAATCGAGATTGACATGTGGGTACGAGACTGGATAAAAAAAGCCGGCGGCAGGCCTATTTTTCTTGGATACTGCCTAAAGAAAAAACCTTACCCTGCAGCAATTTGCATTTCGATCAACGAAGAAGTGATTCACGGCATCCCGTCCAAACGGCGTATCTGCGAAGGAGATTTAGTTTCTCTTGACTGCGGAATTGACCTTGGCGGTTTTGTCAGCGACCAGGCTGTCAGCATCGAAGCAGGAAAAGTAAATAGCGATGTAAAAAAACTTAACAAGGTAACCAACGAAGCTTTATACAAAGCCATAACAGCTGTCAAGGCATCAGAAAGACTCCTGCAAATTTCACGTGCTGTTGAAGGACATGTAAAACCTTTTGGTTACGGAATAGTAACAGAGTATGGCGGGCACGGCGTTGGACTTGCTTTGCATGAAGACCCTCATATTCCAAATATACCTCGCGGAGCAAACCCCAAAATGAGCAACGGTATGGTTTTTGCAATTGAACCGATGATCAACATGGGAACAGGCAAAATCAAAGTACTTGATGATGAGTGGACAGTTGTCACAGCCGACGAAAAAGTTTCTGCCCATTGGGAACATACAGTCGCTATCTTTAACGGCCAGACAGAGGTTTTAACAGAACCTTTGGAAGAGTTAACTTAAACCACGGATTTCCGCGGGTTAATTTCCTCTTCATTACTTTAACAAACGCAATGCCTGTTTTTCTATATCTGCGGCAGTGAGCCCGTAGTATTCCTGCAGCCATTTTTGAGTTCCCACCTGACCAAACTCATCATGTACGCCGATCATGGCAATAGGTGTAGGCCTTTCTACTGAACACAATTCCGCCACCGCGCTGCCCAATCCACAGTTTACCTGATGGTTTTCTGCTGTTACGATTCTGCCGGTTTTAGCGGCATAGTCCAGAACGAGTTCCCTATCCAAAGGTTTAACCGAAAGAATATCAATGACAGCGGCGCTTACTCCCTGTTTTTCCAGCGATTGTGCAGCCTTGATCGCTTCGGGAACCATAACCGCTCCAAGTGCGATGATCGTAACATCCTTGCCATCCTGCAGCAATTTTCCTTTACCCAGAGAAAATGTTTCTTCCGGTTTATAAATTGCAGCGATTGATTTACGGTGCAGACGCATGTATGTACAACCGTAGTATTCAGCGCTTATTATCACCAGTTTTTCCAGGGATACCGGATCGGAGGGCTCAAATATAGTAAGCCCCGGAATGAGACGCATAAGACCGATGTCTTCAAACGGCATATGGGTACCGCCATTATAAGCTGCGCTAACTCCCGGATCTGTCCCAACCAGTTTGACATTAAGCCTGGCGTAATTTGCCGAGAGAAAAAACTGGTCGTAACAACGGCGTGATGCAAAACAACCAAAGGTAGCCGCAAACGGGATTTTACCAACTACAGAAAGCCCCGCCGAAATACCGACAAGATTCGCCTCGGCAACACCAACGTCAATTCCCCTATCAGGATACTTTGTTTTAAAAGGCATGGTTCCTGAAGCTTTCATTAAATCTGCTTCTACCACACAGATACGTTTATCGTTTTCGGCAAGTTTTATCAGAGTTTCGCAATAAACTGCGCGCATTTCTTTATCAGACATAATCATTCACCTCCCAGGGCAGCAATTGCCTCATTTGCTACATCCATAGAAAAGGTCATGTTATGGTTATCAATTTTGCCTTCGCAAAATGCTGCGCCTTTTCCTTTTATTGTGTCCAGAATAATCATAGATGGTTTATCACCAGCATTGGCTGCAGCATTGTTTATGGCCTCATTCATGGCCTTGATATCATGGCCGTCGCACCATTGGACATACCAGCCGAAGCTCCGCCACTTTGCTTCCAGATCGCCAAGATCCATGATGTCTTTTATATAGCCGTCAATTTGCAGCTTGTTGTGATCTGTAAATGCAATAAGGTTAGAAAGTTTGTAGTGGGCGGCAAACATGGCTGCTTCCCAAACTTGCCCTTCGTCAGATTCGCCGTCTCCAATGATGGTGAAAATCCGCACATTGTTACCGTCGATTTTTCTGCCCAAAGCGATACCGCAGGCAGCCGAAAACCCCTGTCCCAGCGAACCTGTAGTCATGTCGATACCGGGTGTTTTATTCCGGTCGCAGTGACTGGGCAGGCGGCTTCCGCCCGCATTAAGGGTATCGAGCCATTCAATGGGGAAAAAACCCTTTAGCGCCAACGCTGCATACAATGCGGGGCCTGCATGACCTTTGGAAAGTACCAATATATCACGATCTTCGGCGCCGGGATTTTTTATATCATAGCGCATAACATAACCGTACAACAGCGCCAGAATATCCGCTACAGAAAGGGCGCCTCCGATATGCCCTACCCCCAGCTTCCCAATGGTGTAAAGCGTTTTTTTTCGTATCTCCCTTGCAAAACAGGAAAGATCGTTTAAAAGTTTATCATCCACAGATTAGTCCTCCTAAAAAAAACTATATTCGTATAATTTAATCACTTTCTATATTAAAAGATTACCAATACATTGCATTTTGGTCAAGGAAATTATATGTGTAATACTGTAACTATTCACACTATTGGAATATTTGTTATAATATACGTAGAAATTTTCCTCAGGAGTTATTATGAACTTTGTACAAAAATTATCATCAAAGAACTTGTTCATCTTTAATCTGGTTTTAATCGGCGCCATTTTTGGTTTTTCATTGGCTTTTTTATCATTTTCATGCTCAACGCCTAAAGCACGCGCCCAGACTCAGGCAAGTACGGTCATTATTCCAGAAGGCGCCCTTGCGATAGCAGAAGAATTGCAGAGCGTTTTTCGTGCTGTGTCGGAAAAAATGCTGCCTTCGGTTATAGAAATTCAGACAGTTACTGTAAGACGCCGGCAGCAAACACCCAGATTTGACGGAATTCCCTGGGAATTTTTCTTTGGACCAAGGGATCGCGGGCCAAGTAATGAGCCGGAAAGGGAATTCCGCTCTCAGGGGCTTGGTTCTGGCGTCATTGTACGGCATATAAACGGCGTTTACTTTGCAATTACCAATAATCATGTTATTGACGATGCAACAGAAATCAAAGTTGCCACAAAAAACGGCAATGAATATACAGCGGAAGTTATCGGAAAAGATGAAAGGCGGGATCTTGCATTACTGTCTTTTAGGACAAACGATTTTTACCCTGTTGCTGTTTTAGGCGACTCTGATAATGTCAGTGTCGGTGACTGGGCTATTGCCATTGGCAACCCGCTTGGACAGCAATTTTCATTTTCTGTTACCAAAGGAATTGTGAGCGCAGTAGGCAGAACAGGCGGGCCTGGCGGGAATATAAACGATTTTATTCAGACCGATGCTCCCATTAATCAAGGAAATTCCGGCGGCCCTCTTGTGAATATTAGGGGTGAAGTAATCGGCATCAACACATGGATTGCCAGCAATATTTCCGGTGGCGGCAATGTGGGGCTGGGATTTGCAATTCCCGTTAACAACATCAAGCGTTCAATCGATGAGTTTATCGAACACGGATCGATCAGATACGGATGGCTCGGGGTCTCGTTATCCGACCCGAGCAGGGAAACATCCATAGCGCTAAACCTTGAAAACAGGCGCGGCGCTCTTGCTGCGCAGGTTTTCCTTGGCTCTCCGGCCGATAAAGGCGGCATAAGACCAGGGGATTTTATAACCCACGTAAACGGCAGAGAATCCCGCAATATCCAGCAGCTCCAAATGCTTGTCGGGGATTTAAAAGCAGGCGAAAACGCCGTTTTCACAATTATCAGAGACGGACAGCAAATGGATATACAAGTGCGTATAGAAGAGCGCACGGACGAAGTTGCCTCAAATAACTCAAGGCTCTGGCCGGGTGTTATGGTCATTCCAATTACCGATCAAGTAAGGCAAAACCTAAACCTTAGTGACAATGCCATTGGGCTTCATGTATTGCAGGTACTTCAGGGAACACCTTCCGATATCGTAGGTTTACGTCAGGGCGACAGGATCATTTCGGTTAACGGAGAAAACATAACTGACATTGCATCATTTTACCGGTTATTGCGCGAAAAAACATCGACCGAACTCTGGTTCGAAATCCAAAGGGGCGATGCCACACTGGAAACACTAAGATTTAGAAGAGAACGATAATTATCAAAGTTCGATTTTAAATGCCAGGCGTTTGTTCCGGTTTTCTTCGTAGTTAAAGATATCTGTATTAAAGCGTCTTTCTGCTTCCAGCGTTGAGGGGGGGCCATGTCCCGGCAATACTACATAATCGCCGGGAAGTGAAAGCAGACGGCTGCGGAGTTTGTTCATCAAAGTGGTGGCTCCGTATACGCTTGCAGTACTGCCCACAAGACCTGCTGTAAGCACGTCTCCTGTAAAAAGCAAAGTTCCAATCCGGTAAACCACAGAGTCCGAAGAATGTCCGGGAATCGAAATTACTTCTACGGGAATATCTGCAATATTAAAAACATCTTTGTCTTTTACCATATTTGTTTTATAACCCATAATGGTCTGGTTTACTGCAAAAACTTCTGCATCGTAAATTCTTTTTAATGTACGCAATCCATGCACATGACATAAGTGATCATGGGTTATCAACACAGCTTTTAAATCAAAATTGTTATTTTCGATTATATCAAGCGTAATTTTTTCCATACTGCCAGGGTCGACAATAATTGCAGCATTTGGCTTTTCTTTTGTTTCTTCTTTTCCAAGTATATAACAATTACTAAAACCATACGAACAGTAATGATAAAATAATTTCATTGTTCAGAGATCTCCATGATAGCTTCTGCTGTGTTGGACGATTTGAATAAAATGTTTGCCTGCTTTGAACTTGCAAAATATACTCTTTTTAAATTACAGTTAACAAAAGTTGTATTTGATAAATCAGCGCTAATATACCGGCTGTTGTAAAGATTGGAATTATTAAAATTTGATTCTAAAATAGTTGTACCCTCAAAATTGACATGCAGAATATCAGAACACGAAAAATCACAGGTTTGAAAACTGGCGCCTGCAAAGGAAATAAACTGTAAATCCGATTCAGAAAAACTACATTTAAGAAAAGTAGAAAAATCAAAAAAACTCATTCTGATTTTAACAGCAGAAAAATTACAATTTATAAACGAAGCATCCTTAAAATTACATCCATAAAAATGACGAGCGGAAAAATCAGTATTTTCAAAACGCATACCTGATACGCTTAAATCTTTAATGATTTTATTATTTTCTATATAGGTGCATATACGTCCATATTCCTGCTCAGGATTTGCCTTATGGATAAAACAAAGATTTCCTCCTGTAACAGCTTGTCTCCCGCATCCGGCAGCGCATGGATTATCAGTAAACATTTTTAAAACTCCGTTTTTCCAATTTAACATATTTCTATCTTTACAACCAGTCTAATGAATAGTAAAATGAACGTATGTGCTGGTATTGTGGACATCCTATTACTGTAGAAATGCCGATTGGGCGCTCTGCCCGATGTCATGATTGCGGTAAAGATCTGCGCGCTTGTAAAAATTGCCGGTTTTTCCTTTCCGGTGCCAGAGGTGATTGCCGCGAAACCAGCGCCGAGCCTCAATCGGATAAAGAACGCGCCAATTTTTGTGATTGGTTCTCGCTGGAAAAAAACGCAGGCCAAACTGCAGGACAATCCAAAGAAAAGGACAAAGCCGCTTCTTCCAGAGCGGCGTTTGACAATCTTTTTAAATAGCCATGAACAAACAAAGTGTAAACAGCAAACCAATACTTTTTATTGATTCAGGGATTGGCGGGCTGCCCTATTGTGTTGATTTTCACAAAAAAAACCTTCACGAAGAAGTTTGTTACCTTGCCGATACAAAAAATTTTCCTTATGGGCCCCGTGAAAAAAACGAACTTGCTTCCATTTTAATTAACCTGACAGAAAAACTTATTAGTACCCTAAATCCAAAAATCATTGTTTTAGCTTGCAATACAGCTACAATTGCGGCTCTCTCTTCGCTTCGGGAGCAGTATCCAGAAATCCCTTTTGTTGGAACAGTACCTGCTTTAAAACCTGCCGCCAAAACAAGCAATACTGGAAAAGTTGGCGTATTGGGAACTGAGCGGACTATCCAAGAAATTCAAAACCTGCACCTGATCGATGATACTTGCCAAATTATAGGAATTGCCGCTTCGGAACTTGTAGAGTTTATTGAGCGGCATTTTTATGAGGCAAGCGAAAAAGAAAAAAACAAAATTGCAAAAAAATATATTGAACTTTTCCGGGCCGAAGGCGTTGATAGCCTTGTACTTGGCTGTACACATTTTTTGTTCCTCCAGGAAGAATTCAGCCGTGAAGGTTTAAATCCGGATTTTACTCCCAAAATTAAAGTTTTTGATTCGCTGGAAGGAATTACAAAACGCATAGAATCTTTGTTGGATGAAAACAGCGGTATACTTCGTGCCGCAGATGATAACAATCCTGTACACCGCCTTGTGCTTACCGGTGAGACACAGGATGCTTTTTGGCACAATAGGGCATCTAGCTTAGGTTTTCAGTTAAGTTTATTATGAGCAATACAGAAATAAAAAAAGGCCTTGTTATCAGAACCTCGCACAATATCATTACAGTTTGTATTGATACAAAAGAAGGTAAAAAAGAACTTGAATGTAGAATAAAAGGAAAAGTTTTAAAAGAATGTGGAAGTTTTTATAACCCCATAACACCCGGAGATTGGGTTCTTGTAGAACACCAAAAAAATTCAGATAAAGCGCTTGTCCTTTCTGTAGAGCAAAGGCGTAATTATTTTAGCCGTTTTAACCAAAAAGGAAATAAAGGTCAGTTGTTAGCCGCAAATGTCGATCTTGTATTTTGCATCACTTCCCCTGTCAGCCCTCCTTTTAGGCCGCGTTTTATTGACAGGATTATTTTACAGGCTGACATTGCGGGAATTGAAACGATTGTTGTCTGCAACAAAATAGATCTTGAGTTTGACGACCTTGATTTTGAAGAACGGCTGGAAGAATACAGCCGTATCGGTTATAAAGTACTTCGAATTTCTGCAAAAACCAAAGAAGGACTTGAAGAACTTCGCAGTGAAATTGCCGGTAAAACCTGCGTATTATCTGGCCAGTCGGGAGTTGGCAAATCCAGTATAATAAACGCATTGCAGCCCGGATTGGATTTAAGAGAAGGAAAACTGAACGAAAAATACAACAGGGGTGTTCATACAACAACAATGTCATTTTTATTTGAGCTTTCTAACGAAACAAAGATAATTGACACACCTGGTTTTCGCCTCTTTATACCGGACGGAATAAAATCGGGCGAATTAATTGCTCACTTAAAAGAATTTGCACCGCTGGAAGGCAGATGCAGTTTTGGAATGTCATGCTCGCATAAAATTGAGCCTGGCTGCAAAATAATGGAAGCAGTAGATGCCGGTGTTATCCATGAAGACCGCTATGAAAGTTTCCTAAACATGAAAGAAGACCTGGAAAAATATGATATCCAAAGATAAACAAATGCTTACACAAAGAACCGAACACTTGCTTGAATATCCAAAAATAATGGAAAATGTTGCATCCCTGTCGTTAAGCGAAGAAGCTGCCGCAATTATTAAAAACTCACAGCCTGTTTATGATAATTCCGTATCGGAAACAAAAGAAATAGTCCGCGTTATTTACTCGATTTTAAAAACTCACAGCGATGAACCGCGCTTTTGGCTTCCTTCTATTGGATTTTTAATTCCAAAAATAGAAACACAAGGTACGGTTTTAGACCTTGACGAAACACTTGCAATTGGGCTATTTATTGAACGTTCCAGCGAAATCAAAAAATGGATTATCAAAGATAACGAGAACCATGAACAAGAACATTCAGGAAAGCGTTCTCTCTTTGATTTGCTGGAAAACATTCCATTTGTTAACTGCAATTTTATCGCAGCGGAAATTTTCAAAATAATAGACAGGGAAGGCAATTTTCGCGATCTTCCTGTATTGCGTGTTATTAGAAAACGTATAAACAATCTGGAAA
The DNA here is from genome assembly GCA_031281025.1 of Treponema sp. GTDB lineage: Bacteria > Spirochaetota > Spirochaetia > Treponematales > Breznakiellaceae > WQXQ01. Next base: position 12,114 of record JAITFY010000107.1, read on the forward strand.
AACAACTAAAAAATACAATTACCCGATATTCATTGGACGATGATTACAAACGAATGCTGCAATCACCGCTTCCTTCGCAAAGGGATGGAAGAGCGGTTATTTCCGTAAAAGCAAATTTTCGCGGGCGAATTCGCGGAATTGTACATGAAGTATCCGCAAGCGGGCAGACAGTTTTTGTAGAACCGCTTGATGTCGTAGAAAAAAACAACGAAATCCTGATAGAAAAACGCAATCTTGATGCAGAAATTCAAAAGATACTGCGTGAATTAACACAAAACATTTCTATATATTCACAAGACATAAAAAACTTGCATCTTTCAATCATCAATTTTGAATGTTTGCGGGCAAGAGCAAAGTATTCAGCTGTTACAAACGGCCATTTTACAGATAACAATGAAAACCTTATTCTTAAACAGGCACGCCATCCAATGTTAAAAAAAGCAGTACCCATCGATATTTCCATGAATAACGATACTCGCGCTTTAATCGTCACAGGGCCCAACACAGGGGGAAAAACGGTCGCGTTAAAAACACTTGGACTGCTTGTTATGATGAATCAGTCCGCCCTGGCCTTGCCCGTTGATGAGGGAAGTATCCTTCCCATCTTTGATGGAATATACGCAGATATTGGCGATGAGCAGTCTATCGATCAATCTTTATCAACATTCTCCGCTCATATAAAAAACATATCAGCCATAATCAAACATATTACCAAAAACTCCCTTGTCCTTTTGGACGAACTTGGTTCGGGTACAGATCCGCAGGAAGGCACTGCAATTGCAATGGCAGTACTGGATTATCTAATCGAAAAGAAAACACGTATGATCATTACAACCCATCACGGGATTTTAAAACACTACGGTTATACAAGGCAGGGTGTGGAAAATGCATCGGTAGAATTTGACGCACAGACACTTTCGCCAACTTATAAAATTATCTGCGGGCTTCCTGGCGAAAGCAGAGCGCTTGATATCGCATCGGCAAACGGACTTGACCAGATAATTGTAGCCAATGCCAGAAAGTACCTAAACGAAGAAAAAACCGATGTATCCGAAATGATCAAAAACCTTGAGCAAAAACAGCGGGAACTAAATAGGCTGGAAAAGAAAAGCGTTATTGAACAAAACATTTTAAAAGAAGAAAAACGGGAAACAGATTTAAAAGAACTGCGGTTACGTCAAAAAGAAGCGGAATTAAAACGCGGATCAATAGGAAAACTCCAGCTGTTTTTGCAGGAAAGCCGAAAAACACTGGAGAATCTTGTACGTGAGCTAAAAGAAGGCGAAGTGAACCGTGAAAAAACCCTAAAAGTAAAAGATTTCCTGAATGAACTAACACGTAACGTAGAAAATGAAAGCCTTTCTCTAACACAAGAAGAACGCACTCTAAAAGATATATTACAAAAAGCAAAAACAAAAGCAGCATTAGACTTTAACAGCACCTTTTCGCCCGGCATGGATGTTTTTGCCGGTTCAACCAAACAGCGCGGTACAATTATCCGTGCAGACAGAAAAAACACGCGTTCTGAAGAACTTTCATGGCTTGTAAAAATCGGTTCGTTAAAAATAAGTTTCCTGGAAAGTGAACTGGCTCCCGCTGATCCAATAAAACCTGCAAAAACCTCATCCTGGATGGCAGAGTACGATACATCAACCTCTGCCGTTTTTGAATTAAAACTTTTAGGTAAACGTCTTGAAGATGCTACAGAAGCCCTTCGCCGTCAAATAGAAGCGGCATCTTTATCGGGTTTAAAAAATTTTTCTGTTATACACGGAAAAGGCAGCGGCATTTTACAAAAAGGAATTCACGAATATTTAAAAAACGATCCTGCAGTAGCCGATTACTATTTTTCACGCCCTGAACTTGGCGGATTCGGCAGAACTGAAGTTGTGCTTGGTTAGCTTATTTATCTTTTAATTTAACCAGCATACTCAACACATCAAATAGAAAATCCTGATATTTTGGCGGCAATGCCCTTACCGTAGTAACCAGATTGTTGAAGCGTTTGTCCTCGAACATTTTTTTGGAAAACATATCTCCTTCGCCATATCTTAGCCATACTTCATTAACGTCAAACGAGGAACATATCAATTTTACCAGCCTATTATTTACAGTGATACGGCCTGTTTCTACTCCGGCAATATAACCATTAGATAATGCAGCGATCGAGGAAAATTTAACTTGAGACAATCCTAAAAAAGAACGAAGCGCCTTAATTCTTTTGTTTATAGATGGTATAGCCGAATCTGCCATGCTTTATAAGTTAACAAAAATTCATGTAAATAACAAGAACTGCTAAAATTTACATTGACATACTTATATATTTAGTATAATATTGCATAATAGTTAAGTAGTATATGTGTAAATCATCAAGAATATCATCCAGAGCCTGGTTTTTCTCGCTCTGGTCTCAGTATAACAAGCTCTCGGAACCGTTAAAAGAGGGGTTTATAAATCTTGCTGAAAGTATAACCAATGAACTTAGGTGCAAGGAGGAAACAATGGCGGATGTATTCCAAATAAATAAGACAAAACAGATGACACTCAAATGGGAAACTGATAGTCAGGTTCATTATATGGAGCCGACTTATAAATTCCCTTTGAATATAGGGGCTTCGGGCGAGATGTCCTTGTATATCCAGGATTCCAGGAAGCTGCTTGATAAGATAACATGCAAAGAACATTTTCTTGAACAAACAGAGCAAACGCAAATGTTACACACTTTTCTAATGGCAAAAATTAAACTTTGTCTTGCACAGACTATGCAGAATAGCACTTTTGGTATATTTGATGTTGATTCACACATGGACGAACTTTCGGAAATTCTTCATATGCAGCTCACTCCCGATTTTATGGATTACGGCATTTTACTCGAACACTTTTTTGTGACATCCATCATAAAACCTGACGGAGATAAAACATACGAAAAATTCAGGAATATCCATATCCAGCAATAATTTACGATTTACAATGGGCACACCCGGATTCGAACCAGGGACATCTTGCGTGTAAAGCAAGCACTCTAACCAACTGAGTTATGCGCCCGAACAAAAGCGGCTGCCCGAAGGCAGACGCTAGTTAGTTTTGGCGAAAGCCAAAACAGTGACTGCGAAGCAGGCACTCCATTGTTTGAAAAACAATGGAAACTAAACTAAAAGCGGCTGCCCGAAGGCAGACGCTAGTTAATTTTGGCGAAAGCCAAAATTATGGCTGCGAAGCAGCCATCCAATTGTTTTTCAAACAATTGGAACTAAGCGGCTGATGGGAATCGAACCCACGTCTCCAGCTTGGAAGGCTGGGGTAATAGCCATTATACGACAGCCGCATTACATATTTCCCTTCAATTAATTTGATATTTACAAAAAAGGCAAAAAAAGTCAAGTGGAGAAAACTCCAGTTTTGCTGGTATTTTCGGTTTTCATTACAAAGGCGAGGATTTTTGCCGTTGCTTCCCAGCACCATGGGGGGATAAAATCGCCGGGTTTTGCGTATTCGTCTAGGAGAGCTGCAAGCGCTGCGTCCTGCACTACCTCTATTCCAGACTCTTGCGCTATAGCAATGATCCGCTCTGCTCTACTGCCTTTGCCGGATATTAAAAATACAGGAGCAGGATCATCCGGTGAATAACCAATGGCAGATGCAATTTTCCTTTTTTTCATATAAAATGTTCCGTAGACAGCTGCTCTGCACCTTCAAAAGGAAAAGGTTCTAAACTGTATTTAACAGAAATATTTTTAACAGGAATAGTTAAAAACTCAGACAAATTGCGTTTAAAAGTCTCCTGTTTTTTTATTTGTAATTCCTGATTTATAAAAACATTCACACAAACAGAATTTGATGACTCAAGTAAAAACAGCATTTTTTGCTTATTGTCAATTGATATATTCAAAGCCATTTTAACAATACAAGTTTCATTTTCCAGAAGTATTCGCATCGAAACTGAGTATTGTTTGCCGTCTTGGGAAAAACTAAATGGCAGTACAATCCAACGATTTCCGTTTTTTCCCGGCAGCCTGTTAAGAATATCAAATAAAGGATTATTTTTACAATACTCATTTGCCATTTTTCTAAGATCGCCAGGTGTTATTCTTTCTGTTTTTGACGTTTGTTTTTCTTCCTGTTCATCCTGGTTTTTATTTTGCTTTCCCTGTTGATGTTTACCGTCATGATGATTTTGCAATTCGCCTTCCAGAGCCAACGCATAGGTTTCAAGTCCTTTGGGACTGAGCTCTACTCCTTTACTTTCGGCAGCGGCAGCAGCCAGCGAAAACGCTTCTTTAACTCTTAAAATTGTAGATTGATCCATCTGGTTTAAGGAGGCAGCAAAGGAGGTTTTTACAGTTGATGCAGAAGCAGCCGTAGTGTGTGCAGTATTTGCAGCCGGCAAAGGCTGTTTAAACGGTGTAAAAGCTTTGCGGCGAATTGCGGCTAACACATCAGGTTTTAACGGTATCGAAAAAAAACGGGCAAAGTTGACAATTGAGGCAGAAAGCCTGTCCGCAGGAAGCCTTGCTGCCGCAGCCAATGAAACGGAAGACCGTAATACAGCCGGCGGCATTTTACCAGAGGATTTTTGGATATTATTATCTATTTTAGTTTTAGAAACAGTATTATTTCGTGCAGATAGCTCTGAAGTAGTTTTTTCCTTGTTTATCTCACTAATCATTATTCATTGCTCATTGTTAACAGTTCTCTTTTACTTGTTCTGCTTTTTTAACAACCATATCGGCAATTTGCAGCGGCGTCATATTCTCCGTTTGAATAACTAAATCTACAAAATCAAAATCTTTGGTATCAATTCCGTAAATGCGAAGATAACGTTCGTGATCCTGTCTGTCCCGTTCGACAGTAAATGCTCTGACTTCATCTGGATTACCGCCATCCCTATCTACGATTCGATCTGCTCTTATTTTTGCGCTTGCCTGAAGATAAACTTTTACATCTGCTTCTTCCAGCAGCCAGACGGCAAGACGCGAACCTATAACACAGCCATCACTGTCTCTTGCCAGTTTAACCTGATGTGTATCTACTTCTCTATCCCACGATTCATCATTTTTTGCAAGCTCAAGTATTGTTTTTAGGTCTATATTCCGTTCAGTTGCAAGAGAACGAAATGTAAAGTTAATAAAATTCAAATCAAGAATTTCTGCAACCAGTCTGCTAACTGTAGTATTTCCGCAGCCGCTTCTTCCTGAAATTGCAATTTTAATATTCTTTTTCACCATCCACCTCTTTATTACTCTATATTCCTTAATTGTTCTCTTATGTTTTCGAGCGCTTCTTTCATTTTAACAACTTCATTACTAACTTCAAATATACCACTTTTTGAACCAATTGTGTTAGTCTCCCGGTGAATTTCTTGACATAGAAAATCAAGTTTTTTTCCAGGAGATTTATTTTTACTGTTTTCTGCCCTAAATTCGCTTAAATGTGAAGAAAGACGGGAAATTTCTTCGGAAATAGTGTATTTTATCAATAACGATGCTGTTTCCGTCAGAATTCTGTTTTCGTCAATTTTATTACCAAGTAATTCTTCAAAACGTATTATAATATTTTCTTTTAAAGTTTTTTCGATTTCCGGGACATAAGAAGAAACAAATTTTACTGAAGTTTCGATTTTTTCCAGATTTGCCATTATATCCGTTTCTGTATATTTTCCTTCTCTTTCGCGTTCAAGGCAAAAGGCCTGAATTACTTCATTTAATACCGGTTCTATTTCGTTCCAGTATAATTCTTCATCACGTTTTTTTTCAATTTCAAAGATACCACCTGATTGCAGATTACCAGCATGCAGGTTATCCAAATTCAGCAACATTGAAAGTGTCGGCTTTTCAATAATTTTTAGTTCATTTGCAAGTTCATCAATCGCGTTATATAAAGCTTTTGCAGCATTTTTGTTTATGTTTATATCAACAGGCACATTATGTTCCCGTATTCGAATATAAACATCAATTTTACCCCTTGTACAATACCGGGAAATTTTCTCCCTTACTTTTGATTCAAGATGTGATAACCACGGCGGAAAATTAGCCGAAATTTCCAGATACCGGTTGTTGTATCCTTTTATCTCCACACTAATTGAAATATTTTCGCCTGTCTTTTCGCGGTAAGCGAATCCAGTCATGCTAACCATGATAACCCTCAAAGTATTTTAATAATTTTCTGCCAAGCGGCCAGTTGTTTCCTGCGCCAAGAGTCATAAAAAGGTCGCCGCTTTTAAGCATTTTGCATAAAGGCTCAAAAGCATCATCATATTCCTCAAAGTAATATGTATCGCCTTTTTGTGCAGCGCTGCGAATTGCAGCGGATTTTTCAAAGAGGGTGTATCCATTAACTGTACCGCCGTAACTTTCCCTTGCAGATGCGTAAATCTTATGGAAAATAACAATATCCGCATCATTAAAACAGCCGGAAAATTCTTCAAGCAGAGACGAAGTTCGTGTATATGTATGTGACATGAAGCTGACAATCAGCCTGCGATTGGAATAAAACTTTTTGATCCCTTCCAGGGTTGTTTTTATTGCAGTTGGATGATGGCCATAATCGTCCATAAAGATAATTCCGCCTGTTTCTCCGATTATCTCGCTTCTTCTTTTTGTGCTTTTAAAATTGGCAAGTGCATTTTTTACAGACTGCATCTGTCCGGCATTTAACGAACAATTGTTTTGTTTATCGTCATTTATCAATGCCAATGTTAATGCAATAGCAGCCGCAGCGTTTAACGCTTCATGACGTCCCGGAATACCCAGCTTAAATTCAGCGCCGGCGTTGACTCCTGCCAGAGAAAAAGAAGCTTCTCCATCTCCAACATTATACGAAACAATACGGTAATCGCCGGAGGCGGTAAAACCATAAGGAATCAATTCAATGTTTCGCTTGTCATTTTGAATTATTTGCGCAACTTCGTTCGCACCGGGATCATCTATACAATAAAAAAGCTGCCCGCCCGGCGGAAGCAAGCGGCAATATTCAACAAATGCATCGCGTATAGATTCATAATCGGGGAAATAATCCTGATGATCGCTTTCTACAGAAGTTAGTATTATACGCCTGGGATGAAAGGACATAAAATGTTTCCGGTATTCGCAGGTTTCTGCAATAAAGTATTTATCCCCAAGACTTATGGTTGACATTTCATCAAAATCAACAACAGCGCTACCAACAAGAACTTGCGCCGGAATTGCAAGCGCTTTTATCAAGACACCGCACATTGCGGTAGTTGTAGTTTTACCGTGAACACCGCAAATTCCTGTAGAATCAAATTGTTGCGACCATAGGCCAAGAGCATCGGTATATTTTAATGCAGGGATACCAAGCTCATGTACCCTTGTTAGCTCCGGATTTGAATCTGCACTGTATGCTGCAGAATATATGACTAAATCGATATCTTTGGTTATATGTTTTGAATCAAATTTTTCATGGAAATGTATATTTAGTTTTTTTAAAATCGCATCTGTGTAAAATTCTTCATGCGTATCGCTGCCGTTAACTTTATATCCGGCATGATGCATAAGTTCAGCCAGGGGGCATACACCTGTACCCTTTATTCCGATAAAATAAACCGTACGAACCTCATCTATGACCATAGCTTATTCTAAATGCTAGTTGACAAAATATCAATATTTAATATAATCATAATTATCCAAAAAGCGGAAAACCTTATGAACAAAGAAGAAATTTTTGAACTTATCATCCAAGGTTCCATCGAAATATCCAAATTAAAACTACTGCTCTCTGACATGAACACCGTAGATATAGCCGGAATATTGGAAAAACTGGACAGGGAAAAATTAATTCAATTGTTCAGGGTTTTACCAAAAGCCATTGCTTCTGACATTTTTGCCTATATAGACAGCGAAAACCAGCAAACTATTATCGAAGCATTAAGTGATTCGGAAATTGGCGAAATCATGAGCAAGCTCTATGTTGATGATGCCGTTGACTTTATCGAAGAAATGCCAGCCAATGTTGTAAAACGTGTACTGGATAACGTCATGCCAGAAAAGCGAAAACTAATCAATCAGATATTACAATACCCCGAAGATTCGGCAGGCAGCATAATGACCACCGAATTTGTTGATCTGCGCGAAGATGCCACAGTTAGGGAAGCGTTTGATACAATACGCAGCACGGGTCCTAACAAGGAAACCATTTACAATTGTTATGTTATCCGCAGGGACAGGCTTCTTGTTGGCATGATTTCCGTCAAAACATTGATGCTTGCCCGCCCCCATGAACGTATCGCTGACATCATGGATACAAACCATGTGTTTGCTCAAACTACCGACGACAGAGAAGCCATCGCCGATCAATTCAAGAAATATTCACTTTTAGCCATGCCCGTTGTTGACAAAGAAAAAAGACTTGTCGGCATTATCACTGTTGATGATATCGTAGATGTTATCGTCGAAGAAAATACCGAAGACATAGAAAAGATGGCTGCCCTGGTTCCATCTGACGATCCGTACCTTAAAACAGGTATTTTTAAACATGCAAAAAACCGTTTTTTATGGATGCTGATCCTTATGTTATCTGCAACAATAACAGGTGCAATTATTTCTACATTTGAAGATGCGTTAAGCATATATACAATTCTTGTTGCTTTTATTCCAATGCTTATGAATACTGGCGGTATTGCCGGCTCTCAAACAACCACTTTGATCATACGCGGTATGGCAGTTGGCGAAATATACTTAAAGGATATTTTCATTATTTTATGGAAAGAAATTCGCGTTGGCGTTTTATGTGGAATTTGTCTTGGATTTGTAAATTTTATCAGAATTTTTCTTATGAACAATATGGATGTATTGTTATGCCTCACCATTACGCTTTCATTGTTCTGTACGATTCTTGTGTCAAAAATTACAGGAAGTCTTTTGCCAATTTTTGCCAAGCGCATTAGAATCGACCCGGCAATTATGTCAGCTCCGCTATTAACAACAATCGTTGACGCTGTCTCT
>JAITFY010000144.1 GCA_031281025.1 Treponema sp.
GTTTTGATGAACGGAACAACAGAACCGCTTGGACCTCGCGTAACAGCGATACCTGGTCAGCCGTTAACTTTTCATCGGTCAGCCGGCGCCAGTTTTGATCTGCCTCCCATTCCCTTTAATGACGACACCCCATGGTTTCTGAAAAGTCTAGCCATAGATATTAGATTGAATGCCGAAGTTTTTCGTAAAAAACTTTCTGAAGGTTTTTTCTCGTATTTTATTTATGCCGGTTCGTTGATTTTTTTGTTATGTTCACTGGGTTATGCTGTTAAATTCAGCGTATGGCCTCTCGCTAATCTTTTTCTTACAACACTTGCCTTTCGCGGTATTCTTGCATTTAATACTTTTTTTAACACCCCGGAAATGATGGAAATAACTTCTTCTTTTTTGGGGAATAAATTGCCGGTTACGCTTGCCCTTCCTTTAATGTTTTTAGGTTTTGGTATGCTTATAAATGTTTATTCGTTTTTGGTTTTTGCTGCAAAAAGGCGGTACGATGATGAATATTGAAAAATTGCGTTCTCCAAGATTTATCTTTTTTATCTATATAGCAGTTTCTGTTCTGTTAATAATGATTTTTCGTTTTATTTTCCCCGGTTCTCCGGCGCCTTTATTAATTTATTCCCGTAGTTGGCGTTTAATACAGGGATTACTGGAAGTATTCAATTTGTTTCCGGCGCTTGCTTTTTCTGCGCTTGTAATTCCTTTTGGATTGGCATCGTTTGAAGAAAATTATCAAAGTTTTTCAGAGATGTTTTTTAAACGTCTTGTTTCTTCTGTTGTTACGGCGCTCATTGCTGCTGTTATATACGGCATTATTTTCTTTTTTGCTTTCCCAATGGTTAAAAACCATGAAGAAAATTTGCGTTACAGCGGCGATCTGTATCAACTTGCAAAAAGAAATGCGCAGGAACACAAGGATAAAGGTGAATGGTTTGAGGCTTCTCAGTTTATCAGAATATGTGATCGTATTTGGCACAATAGCCCTGAGTTAACATCTCTTAGGGATGAGGTTGCAATTAAATTAAATGAACAGCTTGCAAGTAAAAGTATGGAAGAGTTTCATGCCAGGGCGGCATTAACAAGGGATCGTCACCGCGCCGAAATTATGCCTTTGGATATTGAGCAACAGCCTGTTAATGCTACACAGGCAATAAATATGAGCAGAGCAGCTTTTAGCGAGGAGCGTTATTTTGATGCGCACTGGCTTGCAAATCTTGGAGTGCGCCTTGCCATAAGAGGAAGCGCAGAGGCTGCCAATGCTGCCCGGCTTGCAAGCGATGCATGGAACATGATTTCATCTCAGGCGCCAAATCAAAGAGAGACACGTCTCTTCGAGATCTTCAGCTTAAAACTTTCAGGTTATCAGGCAATGGAAAATGATGACTGGATACGTGCATATTACATTTTCCAGGAATTGTTGTCTATTACTCCCGATGATCCCGATGCGAAAAATTTCTATGCTGCCAGCGAAATTGGCGCTAAAGAAACTGCGTTTTTTATTGACGAAATTGAATTGTCTCTTGGAGAAATATTAACAGGTCCTGTGTTTTCTCTGCCGGGCGCATCGGGAAGAGCGGTCTTGCGTTTTAACAGCCTTACAACAACTGCAGATATTGCCTATGGTTTTGGTTTTGAGTATATGGAGTTTGATGTTTATTCGGTTCCAAGGGCAAGCGCTTCATCGCGTTATGCAAAACTTGTGCCTTTTACACTTAATGGAAAACAACAAATACTTATATTAACACATGCATTGGATCGTTTTGATAAAGACAATTATTTTAGAGGCGAATGGGTTCTTGGCAGCCCCGCTCCCGGTGGAATATTGTTGGATATAAACTTTGACGATTTTATGCTTATTGCAAGTGTTCGCCGCGGACTGACAAATCTTCAGATAGATCAACTTTTTACTGCTTCCAACAATTTAACAAATGCCGGATATGTTCATCAGATTTTCCAGGCAGAAATTCTTAACCGGCTTGGTACGGCTTTGTTTTTCCTGCCTATGGCAATTATTGTGATTGTAATTGCTTGGCGTTATCGCGCCAAAAAAAAGCCGCGTTATCTTTTTGCTCTATTGCTTCCTGTATTGCCGGTTGTTTTTCATGGTTTTGTTTTTCTCTACCGCGCTGTATTTAATACACTGGGTATTTGGCTTGTATTAAGCATTGGTTTTACCGCAGCTCTTGTTGTTTTTATTGTTACTCTTGCTGTGTCTTTGTTTGTTTCATTAATAGTTCTTTCTGCTCAGAATAGTTAGTGTTCATTTATCGCCTGTTTTTCTAAATCAAGTAATATTTGTTTTAGTTCAAGTCCTCCGGCATAACCGGTTAAGCTGCCGTCATGCCCAATTATCCTGTGACAGGGGATAATAACCGGTATTGGGTTTCGGTTATTTGCCATCCCGACAGCCCGGCTTGCTTTTGGATTTCCAATCATGACTGCTAACTGACCATAACTGCGAGTTTCGCCGCAGGGAATAGTTTGCAATGTTTCCCAGACTTTAATCTGAAAATCGGTTCCATGCAGAACAAGCGGCAGTTCAAAAACTTTTCGCTTTCCATTAAAATATTCATCAAGTTGTTTAACTGTTTTTTTTATTAATGAAGTTTCTCGTTTTTCAGAATCATTTAACGCTTGAGGTAATTGCATACCCTCAGTATTAAAATAAATATTACAGACAGTTCCGGCTTTTTCGGTGATCAATAATTTATGTTGTTTTAAGTTGCATGTTTCGTAAGTATAATAAAAAGTATTTGCCATTTTAGCACTGTGGAGCTGTTGATTCGTGTTTTTTTGCTGATTTTCTTGCAGCTTCAAGAACTTCCGGGGTTTGTTTGTCGCGAATCAGGTTATTCAAAATAAAGTTCATCTGGCGAATATCAATAGGTTTGGGTATAAAATCATCAAAACCATTTTCCATGAATATATTTGCCTGTCCTGCTACAGCATTAGCTGACAGAGCCACTATAGGATGTTTATATCCAATACTGCGTAAGATTTTTGTTGCCTCTATGCCGTCCATTTCCGGCATCATGTGATCCATAAACATTATATCGTAAACCATGCCGGTTTTAATTTTTTCGATTGCTGCAATTCCGCTTTCTGCAGAATCAATATCTAATTCATACGATGCCAAAAGTCCTTTAGCAACTTCAATGTTAATATCTACATCATCTACGATTAACACCTTGCCGTACGGCATCGGCTCACGAGAGATTTGAACTCTTTTCATATGAGTTCTGGTGTGCGTGTGGAATTTTTTTAGATTTTCAGCAATCTCGCTGCCTAATGCACCGGTGCCAATCTTGCCTTGCGGAAGGCGTACGGTAAATGCTGAACCTCTGCCAAGTTCGCTGTCAATGTGGATGCTTCCTTTCATCAGGCGTATTAAGTTTTGCGTAATGCTCATACCCAGTCCTGTACCTTCTGCCGCATAATTGACATCCTGATTAAATCTTGAGTACTCATCAAAAATTCTGTCTACCTGGCTTTTTGTCATTCCGGGTCCTGTATCGACTACACTAAGAATCAGAATAATTTCGTTGTTTGTTTCGCCTGCTTCAACAGTAACTGACATTTTTACTGTACCGGATATTGTATATTTGAAAGCGTTGGAAAGTAAATTATTTAAGATTTGTTTAATGCGCAATTCATCACCCAGCATATATGAAGGGATATTTTCGTCAATATCAAGGTCAAAAATAATATTTTTATTGCCAATCCGCAGAATGTTCAATTGTGTAGTGTCGCTTATCATGCTGGCAGTTTCGTATTTGTTAATAATTAAATCAAGTTTTCCGGCTTCTATTTTTGAAAAATCGAGAATGTCGTTGATGATACCAAGCAATAAATCGCCGGAGGTATAAATTTTTTCCAGCGATCCTTTTGTGTTTGGATCGAGTGTATCACCTTGAAGCAGGATTTCTGTAATGCCAAGAATAGCATTCAACGGTGTGCGTATTTCGTGACTCATCGTGCTGAGAAAAGCGCTTTTTGCTTTGTTGGCATTCTCAGCTGCTATTCGCTGTCTTTCTGCTTCGTTTATCAGGCTTTTTACTTCGTTAACATCCAAAAGCGCGCCTGCAACACGAATGGGGCTGCCGTTCTCGTTTCGGATAGTTTCGCCTGAGGCACGATAGTATGCATACTCACCGTTTTTCTTTTTTAGCTGGTATTCAAGGTCGTAGGGTGTTTTGCCGTTTTTGTCCAAAAGATGATTTTTGAAAGCTTCGAGCGTTCTTTCTTTATCATCCGGGTGTAAACGGTCGCTCCAACTGCTAAGGATATTTGGAAAATCATTTTTGTCTGTAAAGCCCAGTAAGTGCCTGAAATCGTCCGACCATGTAAAGGAATTTGCAGGATTGACAGGATCGCCCTCTACGACCTCCATATCCCAAAGCCCAATTTTTGTAGCTTTCACCATCAGGTGCAGTTTGAGGAGTTGAAGTTCGTTTTGTTCACGAGAGTGTATTAGTTCTTCTTCTTGTCGTTTGCTGGCATCTGTATGTGAAACATTTTTTTGCATTATTCATTCCTTTATTTGAGCATTATACAATAAAACTCAATTTAATGCAAATGATTTATGGGAAAACCTCAAAAAACTGAAGTTTTTAGAAGTTCCTTTGTTCAAACGTTAACTTTTCTTCCGCCCAAAAAGAATGAAAGCGCAGTTCCGGCAAAAAAACTTACAACCCAAAAAATTATCGTAACGCCTTCTCCAAAACCACCGGGAAACAATAAAACAACAGAACCTGCAACAAGCCCAAGAACTGCACCGTAAGTTTTTTCCGGCGCTTTTGAAAGCAGATAACGAATAAATGCTGCACCTGCAAAAAGTCCTGCAATTACACCCAGCGCAAAAGGCATTAAAAGCGAAATATTTAAGTCGGACACAGCCTGAAGAACTGTCCTGTACATTCCAATGACAAGAAGAAAAAAAGCGCCGGAAATCCCGGGGATGACCATCGCAATTGCGGCAAGTATTCCGGCAAGTACAAGCATTCCAAGCAATGGTAATGCAGGTTCTGTATAAAGCGCCGATTCCTCGCCCGGATTAAGTATTTTCATTGTGATCATTACTGCAAGTGCAAGTACGATACAAATCATGGAAGAAAACGAGGGAAGTTTTTTTGCCAAGGATGACGAGCCCCGTATTTTGTTATAAAGCAGTGGAATGCTGCCTGCGATAACGCCAATGAAAAACCAAACCGTTGGAACATTGTAATTTTCATACAATACAGTGACCAGTTTACTGACAAGGAAAACTCCCGCAACTGCGCCAATCGCCAGTGGAAACCAAAACTTCCACGCCGCCAATATTTTTTTAACGTTAGGTGTAATTATTCCTATTAACTTGTCGTACACATTAAATACCACTGCCATTGTTCCCGCAGATATCCCCGGCAGCACAACCGTAGCGCCCAAAACAATTCCAATTAGAGCAAATTTTACTGGTTCCATGTTTCCCATCATAATATTAAGACACTATTATAGCACCAAAAAAGCAATGTTTTCAAGATCATTGGCATAGATAGTCCGAAAGACCTTGTAAAATCTTTTTACCATCATGGACTTCCCCCGTTTACCTTTTCTCTTTTCCCTGTTAATTATTACTTGTTTTCTGTTCCTTTTCATGCTATATTTACTCTATGAGTTATACACAAACTTTGGTAGTTCCGGCTGACCGCCGTATTACCCTTGAAGTTCCGGTGCAGATACCAACGAGAACGGTTACAATTACCTTTACTCCGGCAGAAGAACAAAAGAAAGTTCCTGTATTTGGCTGTGCAAAAGGGCAGTTCCGTATAGCAGACGATTTTGACGCTCCGCTTGATGATTTCAAGGATTATATGTAAATGGGTCATTATCTGCTGGATACTCATACTGCTATGTGGTTTTTCAATGGCGATAGTGCTATTTCCAAAACCGCAAAACAAATAATTATTGATCAGTCCAACAATAAATATCTCAGCATAGTATCTGCGTGGGAGCTTGCTATTAAAATTGGCTTGGGAAAGCTGGATTTTAATGGTAAGGCGGCTGGTTTTATTCGTCTCGCAGAAAATAATGGTTTTGCCATTCTCCCCATAAAAGACGACCATCTTACCGCCCTTGAAGAATTGCCAATGCACCACAGAGACCCTTTCGACCGCTTGATTATCGCTACTGCCATCACCGAGGATATGACACTCATTACCGTTGACGAAAATACGCCTAAGTACGAAGTGTCGCATATCTGGTAGTTTTAATTCTCTATTATTTATCAGATAACAAGTAAAAAGTAAAAGATTTCTACTCCGCATATAAATGAGAAATTAAAAGTGAGAAATGTTGTTATTCGTTAGATTTCGGACATACAAATGAGAAATTAAAAATTAAAAATGAGAAATGTTGTTATTCGTTAGATTTCGGACACATACATTTCTCATTTTCTCATTCCTCACTTCTCATTTTTCCCTACTCAATCAACTCCCCATCACCACCCTAATCATAGTGTTTCTGCTGAAACCGACAAGCGGTATATCTGTCAGTCCGCTTTGGGTAGCAGTTACCTTTTGCGCTTTAGAGCATTGCTAAACTAGGCATTTTGTGATAAATTATTTTAAGAGGGAGTCATTTTGGTTATCGAATATCATGAAGCTGCATTTGCTCACCGCATAGCAGAAGCAGATATTGCGTGGGCGCTTCAGACACAATTTTTCGAAAGACCCGCTTCCGACGGGAGTTATCTTGCCATCGGCTTCAATCGTGTTGGCAATCCGCTTGAAGTCGCCTATCGTGAATTAGATGATGGCTCATTATTCGTATTTCACGCCATGCCGTGCCGTCAAAAATGGCTCGATGCGGTAAATGAAGGGAGAAAACATGGTAAAAAGACCGACTGACGAAGAAGCATGGGAACTTCAAAAAAAATGGGCAGAAAATCCGCCTGAAC
>JAITFY010000023.1 GCA_031281025.1 Treponema sp.
ACAGTTCCGTGAGCCGCTTCGTATTCGTAAAGCCCGGTTGGAGAAACAAGGACGCTTGTCATCATTGCAAGGCTGCCTGCCGCGCTTGCAATCATATCGCTTTGAACGTCTCCGTCATAGTTTTTGCATGCCCACAAAAACCCGCCTTCGCTTTTTACAACACGGGCGACTGCATCATCTATCAATGTGTAAAAATATTCGATACCGGCGCTGCGGCATTTTTCTTTAAACTCGGTTTCGTAAACTTCGTTAAAAATCTCCTTGAAACGTCCGTCATAGGTTTTTGAAATTGTATCCTTTGTGGCAAACCACAGGGGAATCTTTTCTGCAATTGCATAGAGAAAACAGGCGCGGGCAAAACTTTTTATCGATTCATCGTAGTTATGTATACCCTGTACGATACCGCTGCCCTCAAAGTCGGCAATTTTAACACGCTGCTCGGTGCCGTCTTTTTTGGTATAAACAATTTCCACCTTGCCAGGTGCGTCGATCTTCATTTCTGCTGCCTTGTAGACATCGCCATAGGCATGACGCCCGATTACGATTGGCGCTTTCCATGTATTAACTGACGGTTTTATCCGGTTGACTGTTATTGGTTTTCTAAAAACTGTCCCGTCAAGTATTGCCCTTATTGTTGCATTGGGGCTTGCATGCAGGTATTTCAGGTTATATTCTTTTACCCTATCCGTATTGGCAGTAATAGTTGCGCATTTTACGCCCACTCCCAATTTTTTAATTGCTTCCGCCGATTTAACGGTTATCTCATCGTTTGTATCATCGCGGCTTTTCAGCCCAAGATCGTAATATTCGGTCTTTAAATCGATAAAAGGAAGGAGCAATTTCTCTTTTATTACTTCCCATAAAACTCGTGTCATCTCATCCCCGTCAATCTCGACAAGCGGGGTTTTCATGTTGATTTTCGCCATAAAAACAGTATATCGATTTTGAAATTTTTAGTAAATGCTGAGGGGAGGATAAATTGATTTTTACACCATATTTTGCCTATTGACATTTTTTTTGTTTTTTAAGATACTGAGAATGGATGTTTTAAGCCACCTTAGCTCAGTTGGTAGAGCAGCAGACTGAAAATCTGCGTGTCTGGAGTTCAATTCTCCGAGGTGGCAAAAGTAAGTCCTTACAGGATAAGGACTTAGCTCTTTTTGAAAGTTAAGGATAATTTGTCTGCTTTTCAATTCTCGTGAAATGGTATATACTTGTATGTAAGAGGGTATTATGCTGGAAACCGAACTGGAATTTTATGAAAATAACCGCGAAGAACTGGTAGAAAAGTACTGCGGAAAATTTGTTGTTATATCGGGTGAAAAGGTTGTTGCTGTTTATGATGACAGAAATACAGCCTATCACGAAACCGTTAAAACAATTCCTCTGGGCTCTTTCATGATCCATCGCATATTGGAGGAAGAGGAAGTGTTCCAGCTTTCTCCTTTTGCTTAATGCCTAAGCTCATACATCATTCTTTCAAAGTAGAATACCCTTTCTTGTCTCAAAGACTCATAACAAAATCAGAAGTTATCTGCACTTCCGCTTTTAATAGAAAAAGCATCGAAGTAAACGCTTTGTGGGATACGGGTGCAATGATTTCAGCTATTACTCCAGTTGTAGCCCAACAGCTTAATTTGGTTTCAGTAGACAGGATAAAAGTAAATGGTGTAAATAATGTGAGTTGGGCTGATTTGGTAAAAATTTCTGTAAAACTGCCAAACTTGATTTCAGTTAACGAAATATTTGTTGCTGTATGTAATTTAGTTAAAGATGTAGATCTTTTAATTGGAATGGATATTATAGTTGCCAGTGATTTATGTATAAGTAACGGAGCAGGAAAGACATTGTTCACTTTTGCCATGCCCCCTTTTGAAGATAAAATAGATCTTTACGAAAAAGCTCTTGCGGTAAATAAACTCCATAGTTCTTAAAGAAATATCTGCCAATTGTACAGTTCACTTGACACACATGGCTTCCTATTTTTCTAGTTTTTTTTCATTTTCCATAAAATCCCCTCAAAACCCCCTATCATAATAAAACATATTATGGTAGAATAAAACTTAAGATGAAGAGACTTAAGCTAAAGGGGGGAATTTAAGTGAGTCTTAACAAAAGATATATGTGCATTTTACTCTCTATGTTAGCAATATCCTCAATTTTTTTAGGTTGCAATGCTCACAGTAGACCACAATTCAATACGATGCCGGTTTTTACCTCATATTTGGATGTTCCTGGTGTTACAGCGGAAGAAATCTCAGCCATCGAAGAGCTGAAAAAGCAGTATACACATTTTACTTATGGGATGCTTCCAACCACTGAAGCTTTCCGCAAAGAGGACGGCGAAATCGGCGGATTTAGCGCGCTTTTTTGCGAATGGCTTTCCGAATTATTTGGGATTCGATTTGAGCTTGAGTTTATAAGTTCGCAAGATCCATTTGGAATTTTGCAAAGAGGCGAAGTTGATTTTTCCGGCGAAATAAGAATTACAGAAGAGCGCCAGCAAATATATATATCAGCCGGTCCTATTGCACTGCGCTCAATGAAAATGATTAGAAAAAGAGGCGGCGAGCCAATAAATAATATAGCAATGACACGTCTTCCCCGTTATGCATTTATTAGAGATACTGCTTCAATTGGTGATGTTGCAGCCGTAACCGAACCCGGCTCCTTTGAGATTGTATTAATCAATTTATTTGGCGGCGCTTATGGGATGCTTGAACGTGATGAGATTGACGCTCTTATTGTATTGAGTCCTGCAGAAGCCCACTCCGATATTTTTGGCGATATAGTTATCGAAGATTTTTTCCCGTTGATATTTAGCCCTGTTTCCATGGTAACGGTAAAACAGGAGTTTGCGCCAATTATTTCGGTTGTGCAAAAAGTACTGGATAACGGCGGCTTTCAATTTTTTAACGAATTATACAGGAAGGGTTACGAAGAATACAGAAAGTTTAAGCTTTTTTTACACTTAACCGAAGAAGAAAAGGAATATCTGCGAAACACTTCTGTTGTACCTTTAACAGCCGGACATGAGCTTTTTCCAATTAGCTTTTTCAACAAGTTTGAAAGAAAATGGGAAGGAAGCGCCTTTGATATATTAAACGAAGTTGAAAAACTAACTGGTCTTAGTTTTGAAGTTGTCAACGATGAACAACTGGTAATAGAAGACACAGCAAGAATGCTGCTGGATGGAAGCGCACATATAACACCTGTTTTAATTTTTTCAGATACCCGAAGAGATTATTTTTTATGGCCAAAGAATACTTATTTAAAAGACAGATATGCTCTTTTATCCAAACGTGATTTTCCCAATATTGGCATCACCGAGATACCATCTTCAAATATTGGTCTTATTAAAGATTCAGGATATTCAGCAATGTTTAAAACCTTGTTTCCGGAAACTCAAAACACACGGGAATATGCGACCCATATGGATGCGTTAAACGCTTTGGAACGAGGTGAGATAGACCTGATAATGGCGACATTAGGCTCTCTTTTAATAATAACAAATTATTATGAATTGCTGGGTTATAAAGCCAATTTTATTTTTGAACCTGCTTTTGATATGACCTTTGGTTTTAACAGAGAGCAGGCAGTACTTTGTTCTATCGTTGACAAAGCGCTTTTGCTTATAGAAACAGACAGAATAGTAAGCTACTGGGAAACCACTACCTATGATTATCAGGCAAGATTACTGCGGGCGCAACGTCCCTGGTTGTTTGGCGCGATTGGTTTAACCTTTATTATTCTAACACTTATGTTCGTTCTTTTTGTAAGAAGCCGTTACGCCGGAAAAAAACTGGAAAAACTTGTTTTGCTCAGAACCAGAGAATTACAATTACGGACAGAAGAAGCTCTGGCTGCTTCGCATACCAAATCTGCTTTTTTGGCCATTATGAGCCACGAAATCCGCACTCCCATGAACAGCATCATGGGGTTTGCAGAACTTTCCGCCGACAGTGAATCCATAGTTCAAATAAAAGACTATATGGAAAAAATTACCGACAGCACAAAATGGCTTTTGCACATAATAAACGACATCCTGGATATTTCAAAAATTGAAGCTGGCAAGATGGAACTGGAACATGTCGCTTTCGATTTAAGCGATGTTTTTTCCCGTTGTCAGTCCGTCATTCTTCCAGCAGTAAAAGAAAAATGTCTTCACCTTGATGTTTATACAGATCAATTAACAGATAAAAAAGTAGTGGGTGATCCTGTCAGGCTTTATCAGGTGCTTATTAATCTGTTATCCAATGCTGTAAAATTTACAAACTCAGGAACTATCAGTTTTTCTTCGGTTATAAAAGATTTGTCTGACAGCAAAATATCAGTCTTTTTTGAAGTAAAGGACAGCGGTATCGGTATGACTTCAGAACAGGCTTATAAAGTATTTGATCAATTTACTCAGGCAGACTCCAGCACAACACGCGATTTTGGCGGCACAGGACTCGGGCTTACGATATCCAAAAATATTGTAGAGCTGATGGGCGGGACACTTAAAGTACAAAGCGCGTCCGGTGTTGGCAGTACCTTTAGTTTTGAGATTGTATTTGACACAATAGATGTTTCTGATGATACAACCAAATATGTTAACTATAATTTTCTGGAAAAACCATATTTTAAAGGCATCGTACTGTTATGTGACGATAACATTATGAATCAGGAGGTTGTAAACGAGCATCTTTCGCGCGTAGGGCTCAGTACGGTGATTGCGGAAAATGGAAAAACAGGTGTGAAAATGGTCCAGAGGCGAATAAACGCAGGTGAAAAACCTTTTGATCTGATACTTATGGATATTTACATGCCGGTTATGGACGGAATAGAAGCCGCCAATAAAATAAATGCGCTTAATACAGGAACTCCGATAATAGCCATGACTGCAAATATGATGACAAGCGAGCTTGAAAAATATAAAAAAAACGGGATGCCTGATTGTTTGGGAAAACCTTTTACATCGCAAGAGTTATGGTATATCCTTTTAAAATATCTCAAACCTTCTGGTTTGAAACCTTCAAATGATCTGAATAACGATGAGCTGCAAACAAAGCTGCGATTAAATTTTGTAAAAAACAATCAAACCAAATGTGAAGAGATTTTTAATGCAATTAATGCAGGTGACATAAAACTTGCTCACAGGCTGGCGCACACCTTAAAAGGGAATGCAGGAATGATTGGTAAAATCGAATTGCAAAAAGCTGCCGAAGAAATAGAATCCCTGCTTAATAACGGAACTATTGTCCAGGAAAGTAAAATAAACCGCTTGAAAACCGAATTGGAGGCGGTCATTGAAGAGCTAAAACCGCTGTTAAACGAACCGGCACAGCAAAAGAATTATGAACTACCAAAGAAAGATGAGTTAATTGCCTTATCAGAAAAACTGGCGGATATGCTTAAAAGCATCAACCCGGAATGTTTGTCTCTGGTTGATGAGCTTCGTATTGTTCCCGGAACTGGGGAACTTATTC
>JAITFY010000079.1 GCA_031281025.1 Treponema sp.
TAAAAACGTTTAAGTTCTTCAAGATATGTTTCACGATCCTTTCTGGTTTCTTGCAGTATCCCTTCTATTTCCGGCTCAAAGTTCTTTTCCACTTCTTCCTGAGTCATACCGCAGATATCTGCATAGCGGGGATCAAGCGTTAAGTCTGCAAGATGATTCAAATCCGAAAATATACTGACATGAGAAAACTTGCTAACGCCGGTAAGAAAGACAAACTTTAAATGCGAGTCGGAAGACTTTAGAACGCCGTAAAAATTTTTAAGCTCGCTGCGCATTTCAACATGCAGTTCAGGATTATCTATTGTATTTAATAAAGGTTTGTCGTATTCGTCTATAATGACAACAACCCTTTCTTTAAAATGTTCTTTTAAAGTAAATATTAAACGCGCAAAACGATCACTTGCAGTTTCTCCGGAAAATGGCACACCATACTTTTTTGCGCAGAGTTCCAGGTCTCTATTGAGTGTAATGTACAACTCTTTAACACCATTGGAATAATTCCCGGGATTCAAATCCAGTTTTATTACGGGATGTTTTTTCCATTCCCAATTTAGCGAATCAATAACCAGCGCCTGCCTGCCTGCAATTTCCCCAAATAGTTCACGTTGTCCTTCAAAAATTGCCCCTAAAGTTGAACACAAAAGCGACTTCCCGAATCGTCTTGGACGGGACAGAAAACAAGCTGTTGCAGAGCCGTTAATCAGCTGATGTATCCGTTCTGTTTTGTCAACATAACAAAAACCATCTTCACGGATTTTCACAAAATCCTGAATCCCTATAGGTAAACGTCTTTTCATGGATTAATTATACTCCAAATTTGGAAATACAGGTAGATGAAAAAGATGTTAAAACACTTCATTGCTTGCAATAAACGAAAAAATTGATTATATTGTTACAAGAAAAAGGAGAGTTTATGGCTAATTTAAAAGGAACAAAGACCGAAAAAAATTTAAAGGAAGCTTTTGCAGGAGAAAGTCAGGCAAGAAACAAGTACAACTATTTTGCTTCCAAAGCAAAAAAAGAAGGTTACGAGCAAATTGCGGCTTTTTTTGAAGAAACCGCAGGCAACGAAAAAGAACATGCAAAAATCTGGTTCAAATTGCTTTGCGGCGGTGATATTCCCGCAACAACCGAAAACCTCAAGGCTGCCGCTGCCGGAGAACACGATGAATGGACGGAAATGTACAAACGTATGGCACAAGAAGCGCGTGAAGAAGGTTTTAATGATATCGCTATTCTGTTTGAAGCAGTTGGCAAAATCGAAAAAGAACACCAGGAACGTTACCTCAAACTGTTAAAAAACATTGAGGATAGCGCTGTCTTTGCTAAAAAAGAAAAATCAATCTGGATTTGCCGCAACTGCGGTTTCATAGAAGACAGCGAAAATGCTCCGCAAAGATGTCCTGTCTGCGAACATCCTCAAAGTTATTTTGAACAACGTGTGATTAATTATTAGAGAGACATATATGCTCCTGTTGGTTATGCAGATTCTGATTGTTGCATCTCTTTTTCTTTCGGTTTATATGATTGTTGTAACCCTGGAGCGCTGCCGAAGCGAGAAACGGTTTACATTTGTGTACTGCGTTGTTACCGTCTTTTTTTATACTCTGGGTTACTTAATAGAAATAACTTGTGGAAGCCTGGAAGGGGGAATCATCGCAATAAAGATAATGTATGCTGGAGGCTGTTTTATGTCTCCCCTGTTTTTCTTTTTTGCTGCCGATTATTGTGAAATACGAATACCAAAAAAATACTACAAAATTCCCTTACTGATAATACCAGTTCTCTTTTATATCGTTGCTTTAACATTTGAGCATCACCAGTTGCTTTATAGCGCTTATTCCTACGATTTTTTGAGTCCAATCCCAAGCATGAATATCGAGCCAGGTTCTTTGTATCTGGTTGGTACTTTTTATCCCTTGTTTTGCATAGTTCTTTCTTGTATAGTTTTGATTCGCAGTATTATCAAGCAAAGTCATGGGCGGCGTTTTGGGCTTATTCTTCTTTTGGTAAGCGCTCTTGCTCCTTTAATTGCACAATTTACATATGTTGCCCTTTCTTTCTTTTTCACGACTGCCGTTGCAGGAATAAACTTTACCGCTTTTGTTGTGATAATTTCCAATTTTATTTTTTTCTACAACGTTGTGCGAAACGATATGTTTGACCTTGCGCCCAAAGCTCATGCCATCACTTTGGATCTGATTCGGGATGCCTTTATCGTCCTTGATTGGAGTATGGCATATACAGGATCAAATAAAAAAGCGCAAGATTTGTTTCCAGCTTTAAACGAACATCAAAAAGGGGCTTCCATTTTATCACTGGAAAACTGGCCTGTGGTACTGACAAATCAAATGGAGAAGCTGGAAAAGGGGGAGTATATCGAGCGTAAATACGATGTATCTTCAGAACGGCGAGAGCTGGAGTTTACGCTGCCTCAAAGACCGGGAAGGATTTATTCGGGCTGGCAAAACAGAATTACTTCCGAAGCCGGAGCAACTCAAGGGTGGATCATTTTAATTCAGGATATTACCGAAACAGTAACATTGATTCGTAATATAGAAGAGGCTCATCAAAAACTTCAATACTTTAACAACAATCTGCGCCGGGCTTTTTCTACTTATCTTTCGGAAGACGTGGTGGAAGAAATTGTAAGCGATCCTACACGGCTGCAGCTTGGCGGAATAAACCGGCATATGACCGCATTGTTTACCGATGTAAAAAGTTTTACACGTATAGCAGAAGCGTTAAAGCCAGAACAATTAATCGATTTATTAAATTACTATCTTTCTGCCATGAGCGATATTATCCTTGAGCAAAAAGGAACGATAGACAAATATCAGGGCGATGCGATTATTTCGTTTTTTGGCGCGCCTTTGGAATTGGAAGACCATGCTCTTAGAGCGTGTCTTGCTGCAATCATGATGAAACGGGCAGAGAAAGAAGCCAACCGCTATATCCTGGGAAAAAAAATCAGCCCCACGCCGGTCTTAACCCGAATTGGCATTAACACCGGTGAAATGATTGTAGGAAACATGGGTACCCGAAAAAAAATGAACTATACGATTATCAGCAATGCGGTTAATCTGGCGGCGCGGCTTGAAGGTGTCAATAAACAATACGGTACATGGATTCTTGCCTCCGAAGCGACCATAAAAGAAACCGGAAAACACCTTCTTGTGCGACGGCTTGATCGTATCAGAGTTGTCGGGATACAGGAGCCTATACGTATTTATGAAATACTTGAAACAAGGGCTCATGCTTCAACTAATTTGCAGAAACTTGCGCAGCTTTTTAATAAAGCATTTATTCTTTTTGAGTCCCGCAAATGGCCAGATGCCGAATTGGCTTTCAAACAGATTTTGCGATTATTCCCCAAAGACAGTCCTTCGTTGCTTTTTCTAAACCGCTGCATCCAATTCAAGAACAATCCCCCTCCGCCTGACTGGGACGGTGTTTTTAAACTTACGCAAAAGTAACAAAGCTGCATCGGGTGCAAAAAGCCTTCGTTTACAGCCAGAATATTGTAGAATAAATAAAGATAGAAATGTTATTGTGTGGATAAATATCTAATCTGCATTTTTATCATATTAGAAGTTTTTTCACATTCTTTATCAATAATATGGTCAATTTTACCAAGCAAGTTATCATCAGTTGACATTTCATCTACCGAATAAAAGAGCGTAGAAGCTGAAACAAGGAGCTGTCAAGAAAATTTTTCCAACAATTCTGCAGAAACAAAGGTTGCTCCTGTCTCAATAGTGCTTAGATGTTTGGGAGTAATTTCTAATTTTTTTAGCAATTACATAACCTACGGTAGCGGAAAATTCGTTATAGGAGATCACCTAGGTAGGATTGCGTATTCCGGGACTATTTCACCGTAAAGTAGCAAATTTGGCCATGATTTTTGCCAAAACAGATAGTCTGTATATCTTATGGCTCGGATGTGGTATGGGTAGCGTATATTTACTCTACTTATTATTCTAACATTTTCATCAAATGCCCTATCCCCGCAAATACAGAAGAAAATAATGAGAAAAACCGGAAGCAACTTTCTAAACTATGTCAGACTGATAATTATGATTCTTCGCTTGATATTTTTTAGGGATTTACAAAAGAATATAAGTCAGTCCTAAAACAACACCCAGAGTTTTTTACCCTTGCTTAAAAAAGCAAAAGAGGTTATCTTTGACAAAGAGGGAACCAAATGGCAACAGCAAAGGTAAAGCCCGTACAACCAACGGAGATTAAAGACAGAAAAATCGCTCTTGAAGTCATTGACCATATCCGTAAACCCATATCTGCATCAGTATACCGCCGTAATAAGAAACTTGCTGAATTAGTCAAAAGCATGACAAAAAATGAGACAACGCGTTAATATAACTTCAAAAAATGCTCATTTGCATTTTTACTTTGAAAAACTCAATTCTGAAAAAGTGCTAACTTCTTTTAATTGCCATATTAATGAATATAATTATTATCTTTTTCAAGACGCAATCCGCTCATTAAAAGACCATATAGCGAAAACATGGCTTCTCTGTGAACATAAGACTGGTAATATAGCAGGTTATATGGCTTTAATAATGGACTCCATTAAACTGTCATTGTCTGAAAAGGAACTTCATAATCTTGATTATCCATTTAAAACAATACCTGCCATGAAAATAGCCAAACTTGCGGTCGATTTAAATTTTTCGGAAAAGTACAAAGGTATAGGCACTTTTTTGATTGACTCTGCTATGGGTATTGCAACTGACTGTAATGATGATTACTGTGCTGCTCGTTTCTTGACCGTTGACGCTGACATTGAACACGATGAAGGAGTTCTTGCTTTTTACCAGAAAAACGGCTTTATTCCAAACGCTGAACTCTATAATAAAAACCGTAAGACTATCAGCATGAGGAAAGATATTTACCAGTAAATTACATTTTGATATGCATTATTTCTTGAAAAAACACCCTATTTGAAGAAGAAAGAAAAATAAATCCCATAAAAATTAGCTGATACATATAAAAAACATAATTTTTTCATTTTTCAGTAAAGCGCCTTGCATCTGCGCACCCATATAGGGGTATGAAATATTTATTTGTGGTGGCTGCCTTTTTGTGCAGCGCAGTTTTGTTTGCGGATAACCCGCCGGTTTTCAACTGGAGCCTGCTTTTAAGCGGTTCATGGGAAGAGAGCAAAACTCTTCATAACCGGGAGGATTTTAGGCTGAATTTTCTTCCATACGGACTCACTTTCAGGGCCGGGATTCTCGACAGGCGCACTTTGAACTTTGACCTTGGCCCGCCGGAAGGAGATTCATGGAACGCAATCTGGGGAGATCCCAACAAGGCAGTTACAAACTTGTTCGGCGGGCTATATCATAGACCCACCGGCTCAAGACTGCTGTTCGGTGTTATCGACGAATGGGGGCTTTCTGCCAGAATCCGCAATCCGTGGATACGCTCTCCGCCCTATCCCGAAAACCATAAACCCCTTATGGCGGATTTAAAAACAGCCGCATCATCAACAAAAAATGACGAGGCGTATTTATATCTGTCCAGTCCGTTTTTTGATATTTACGAGAACATAAAATTGAGGGGATTTGTATCTGCACAATCAGAAATCGAAAACCTGACACCGGCTTTTGCTGGCGGCGTGGATTTTATCTTTCCCAAAAAAACAAATCTTTTGTTTGAAGTTTTTTACACCGGGGCAACGCTGCCGCCGACAAAAAGAAATTCATGGTTTTCCAATCCGCCGCCGCTGCCTGAACGGGAATTCGACTTGTACGCTGCCGGGATTCTTTTTAGCAATCCGCTTCTTTCTGTCAGCTCTGATTTTGCAGTATCAGAAACTTTTGCCTGGGGTACCAATATTTACAGTAATTTTGGAATTACCGTAACGCCATCATTGCCCATTGGACACAGAGCCCGGCCATTGGCTGTTTCAGTTGCGGCAGACGGAGCCGGAGAACGGTTTATCTACAGGGACGGCGCTAACCACGGCGAAGGTTTCAGGGCTGCCGGAAAAATCGAATGGAGGGGAGTGCGAAATTCGCTGTTCAGGCTCAATACGGTATTACGCAGTCCGGGAATTGATGAGGATTATACCCGCAGTTCTACAGGTCTTTATTACAGGTTTCCGGCAGTAAACTGGAACCGCGAAAATGGAAGTTTCCCTGTCCGGGTAACAAGAGTATCCCTAACAGCCGACAGAAACGCAGATAATTCCCTGAAAATCAACGACAGGCTTTCTGGATATGTTGGATTTTCAGTAAATCTACGGCAATTATCGATAAACACCCCTCTTGGAATAAACCTTTCCGGCTCAATCAGGGGGTTAACAGAAGTAGAAGATAATCCGTCGCCCTACCCTGTTCCAAATGGATCCAGGGTTTTGGAAACCTCGGGAATGAACTGTGAATTAATCTGGTCGCCTAAAAATTTACAATTTAGATCAAGAGTTGGATATACAAAAAACCCGGCAAAAGACGATAAGTGGGATTTTTCGTTAAGCACGGCAGCCAGATTAAAGCGTGGCAGAATAAGCATAAAAGCCGCTTCGCCAAATTTTCCGGAAAATTGGAACTGGACTATGTCATGGAGGATGGAAAAAATAAAAAAAACGAAGTAAAACTCATGAATTAATCCATTTTTTTTGATTTTTACATAACAAAGTGATTTTTATGTAAAAAAGTGAACAAATGTGATTGTTTTTTCTATGGTTATATATTATCATTGTAAAGAATAACACATATAATAAGGGGGTGTTATGCCTGCCGGTGTAACGATAATGGTCGTTGATGACTCCAGGATAATGAGGAGCACTGTTAAAGGTGTATTTGCCGGGGTAGATACTGCTTGTAATTTCATTGAAGCAAATGACGGGGAAGAAGCGCTCGCGCTGCTGGAAGCCCAGCCCGTAGATTTGATTTTACTTGACTGGAATATGCCCAGGTTGTCGGGAATCGATTTCCTGAAGCAAGTCAGAGCAATGGAGCAATATAAAGACTTGCCAATA
>JAITFY010000113.1 GCA_031281025.1 Treponema sp.
AAAAACGCCTCCAAAGATGATATAAAAAAAGCGTATCGCAAGCTTGCTCTTAAGTATCATCCTGACCAAAACCCCGGCGACAAAAAAGCCGAAGAAAAGTTTAAAGAAGCTGCAGAAGCTTTTAGCGTTCTAAATGATGATCAGAAAAAAGCCGCTTACGATCAATTTGGTTTTGCCGGAGTTGAAGGTATGGGCGGCGGTCATGATTGGACTAACTTCCGCGGGTTCGAAGACATCTTTGGCGAGGGCGGTTTTGGCAGTATCTTTGAAAACTTTTTTGGCGGCAGCAGTTTTCGCCGGGGAGGATCACGCGGTGTTAGGCAGGGAGCCAATCTTCGCTATGATATAGAAATACCGTTTAAAGATGCCGTTTTTGGCACCAAAGTAGAAATACAGTATTCGCATAACGAAGCCTGCGCCACCTGTAAAGGCGCCGGTACAGCGGACGGAAGCGGAAAAAAAACCTGTCCGCTTTGCCGCGGAACGGGACAGGTACGTCACAGTCAGGGATTTTTCTCGTTAGCCACAACCTGTCATCAGTGTCATGGCGAAGGCTCCATAATCGAAAAACCCTGTAATAATTGCGGAGGTTCCGGAACGCAGAAAAAACGGCAGAAGCTCATGGTTAACATTCCGGCAGGCATCGAACACGGAAAGCGCGTAGTAATCCCAAAACAGGGCGATGCCGGCCCCAACGGCGGGCCTGCGGGCGATTTGTTCGTTTTTATCAGGGTAAAACCCCACGAGTATTTTGAACGCCAGTCTTACGATTTATATTGCGCCGTTCCCATTTCCATGAGCCAGGCAGCTCTTGGCGCGGATATCTACGTAACAACTCTGGACAGCAAAAAAATCAAGGTAAAAATCCCCGCCGGCGTCCAAAACGGAAAGATGCTCCGTATCCGGGACGAAGGCGTTCCGACAGGAAACCACAAAGGCAACCTTTACATCAAGCTTATCGTAAAAATCCCTGAAAAACTTTCCCGTCGCGGCAAGGAACTCCTGGAAGAACTTGCCAAAATCGAAGGACAAGAAGACAGCCCCAAACCAATTGCGCTTTCGCAGCTTGCAGACGTGTAGGGGAGATCACTTCGACAGGCTCAGTGACCGCGACAAACTGCGGTAGCAAACCATATTCCCTCATTTAACGTCTTGCCGGACAATTTTTCTGTTTCCGTTAATACCCCAAAACTCAATATTAAGCGCTTTGCCTTGAGTACATTCAATTACTGCGAATGTTTCACCTATCCTGCTTCGGGGAAGCCCAATACTGCCTGGATTGACAAGGTGGATACCGTTTACCATTTTGTTATAGGGAACATGAGTGTGACCAAATAATGCAACGTTGGCATCCATGTTGTTGGCAGCGGCAATAAGAGTATGATAACCGCCGTAAATATTATAACGATGTCCGTGGCAGATAAAAAATTTGTTGCCGGCAAAATCAAAGACCGCTGCTTCCGGTACTTGAACGCCATAATCGTTATTTCCGCGGACAAGTTTCCAATCACTATAAAAACCTGTTGCCTCTGCTGCCGGTTTAAGGTCAGTGATACCGTCTCCAAGAAAAACAGCGGCACAGATGGAATCCTTTGGCGGAATTCGTTCCTTTGCCCAATTTAAAACTATTTTTAGAGATGTTATATCACCATGCGTATCGGATAATACCAGAAGTTTTTTACTGTTCACGATCGAGGGTTACATACCTCTTGAATTGCGCTTGGAGCTGACAAACCTGGAAAAGTCGTTGATGTTTTTTACAGAGATTCTATCAGGATATATTTCTACGCGGCGTTGATTGGCAAAATGCCCCAATATTTCCCTGACTTCGTTTACACTCATTCCCGCCCAGTGTGCAACGCCTTCGACAGTAGTTTTAAATTCGCGCCGTTCGCTGCTTTTGTCGATATCAGGCTGTGTTTCGTCAAGCATGAGAAATACGTCTGCGATTTTTGCCTGCGGATCCGGTAAGGTTAAAATCATAAAACGTCTTTTTGAATCGTAAATACGTTTGCAGAACATTTTAAGCAATTTAAGGGCAATCTGCGGGTTTCCCATAAGCAGGATTTCAAAATTCTGTGAATTGAACTCCAGTACTTTTACTTCATCCAGCGCTACAGCAGTCGCAGATCGGGGTGAATTTTCCAAAATTGCCATTTCACCAAACATCTCGGAAGGATGAAGAATATCCAAAGTCCTTTCGATTTCTCCGACAAGTTTTACCAGTTGTACTCTGCCTGTTTGAATCAGATAAAAAGTATCACCAAGTTCGAATTCGGAAAAAATAATTTCTCCTTTATGAAAAGTTCGGGAAAAACGGCCAAATGCAGCCAAATCCATAGCCATTTTACACCCCCCCCAAGTTCAGAGAACTCAGCGCCCTTTTTGCTTTAATAATTGCACTATCATCTTCGCTGCCGCCAATGGAAATAATTTTTTTGTAAAAAGCAACAGCCTGATCTATTCTATCAAGTTTTTCATTACTCTGACCCATTATGTATATAGTCTCTTTTAATTCGGGATGTTTTGGATGCTTGGTAAGCATACTGGTGAAATACTTAATACACTCTTCAAATTTATTTAACAGGAACATACAACGGCCAATTTCAAAGTTGCTTTTTGCTGTCCATTCCGGGTTTTCATTGGACTCCACTATCTTTTTAAATGCATGGTATGCATCCTGGTATTTTCCCTGCGAAACAAGACTTACAGCGTCAGAATATGCTTTGTTTACTTGAGCAGGATCCCCCTCTGAATGTGAACTTCTGGCTCCCCCTTTGCCGTCTCCAAAACGGACAAGTGAGTTTTCTGCAATCTCAAGGTTTTTGCTGGCCTGTATTGCGTCTTTTCCGGACGGGTAAAATGTCAGATAACGGCTGAACACATGTTTTGCCTGAGAATAACGTTTATTTTTAAGATAAAACTCTCCAATATTAAAAAGACCGTCGGCAGGTTCCTGTTCTTTTTTTGCCATTACTTTGGAAACCTGCTTATGAACACGCCGCATCTGATTTGAAAAAACTTTAAGCATCTTCATGATAATTCTGGTATTTGCCATAGCCACTGCTTCAAATTCGGGGACTGTAAAAGCCATTACAGTTGTATCTGACAAAGCTATTGCATTTTCTTCTCTGGGGTAACGTCCCAATGCAGATTTAACTCCAAAGAATTCTCCTGGTTGCACAGGATCTTTTACATCTACTCCAGATTCAATATCCTGATAAACAAGGCTTATTTTTCCGGTTTGCAAAATATAGATTTTATCGGCAGGATCACCCTGAAAATAAATCAGAGAACCTGAACGATATTGAGCTGGTTTTGGCATTACAATCCTTCCTGTGCCGGCGCGTATGATGGTTCAAAAGGAAGATAGTCAAGCTTCTTTTTAAAACCAATTTTGTTCCTTATTTCGTTATAAAGACCCGCCGGATCGCCTTTTACAAACATTGTTCTACTCCCTACTTTTATCTGAGTATACCCCAAAGGGAGCTTTCCGTCAAATACATCAAGGAAGCGCAACTCACCGTAGATTGGCGTTCCTGCAAGAATCAAAAGTTCAATATCTTTCATGCCGGCATCCACAAGATTTTCGTAGGGGTCGTCATTTTTGGCTTTTAGAACAAGAATATCGCCCAACATTCCTTCTTCCAGAGTGCCAATTCGATCCTGCATCCAAAAAGCTTTTGCGGAATTTATTGTGACCATTTCAAAGATCTTTTTTGCAGGAAGATCTTCGCCGTAGAGCTTTTGGTACAATTTTCTGTCAAATTTGATTTCTTCCAAAAGATTTGCCGAACCTGTCGCAGATGAGTCGGTTCCAATTGTAACATTAACTCCGGCATCAATCATCTTCCGGATTTTGCAGGTGACATTAAA
This sequence comes from Treponema sp., assembly GCA_031281025.1. Classification (GTDB taxonomy): domain Bacteria; phylum Spirochaetota; class Spirochaetia; order Treponematales; family Breznakiellaceae; genus WQXQ01. The sequence continues at coordinate 3,877 of JAITFY010000113.1, forward strand.
CATAAACATATTGGAAAAACCGCACCAGGAAACACTTGCCCCTGCTTTTGAAATCTTCTTGATATCTTCATCACTGAACGCAATACAATGGATAAAAAGACAATGTTTGTCCAGAATTTTTAATTTATTCAGCATTTCCACGCTGTTCATGGCCTCTACTTCAAAACCCTCAGAAAGATGGGTGATAAACGGCCATGAGTTTTTTACCGCTATTTCGTGTTCAACTTCGATACCGTCTCCCCACTTTAAATCATACGAAACACATTCATGAGCAAGCCCGTATTCCTGAATGGCTCTGATAGGCAGAGTTGGCAGTATTTGGCTGTTTAAGTGATGAGGAAAGTGGTCATTCACAGTTGTTACACCCGAAAATAAACATTTATAACCTGATAAAGCGTAAAGATCTTCCCTGCTTAATTTTGATCGTTCCTCAAATGTCTTTGATGATTTTAGGTCTTTATCCCATGGCAGCCATGTCAAGTAATAATTACCTTTTTCCGGCCCTACAGGCGGACGGTAATTCCCCTGCAAATGATCATGGGTATTTATTAGAGAAGGATACACAAAGGATTTTTCCTTTAGATCGATTTTTGTTTTTTTTCCGAAGGCTGCGCCTTCAATACCGCCCGGAGAAACAATTTTTTCTCCCTTAACTCCCAAATCACCGGTATGTACTTTTTTTCCGGGGGATACAATCACCCCGTTTCCCAATACATACTCCAACACTTTCAGACCGTCCTTTTATTAAGAAGCTCTTAATTCAAGTATATTACTTTTAGCCCCAATGATCAACGATCTTGGACTATCTTTATATTATCGGTATGTTTGTGTAATATATTCAAATGATTGATTTACACACCCATTCCAATGTTTCTGACGGGGATTTATCTCCTTCCATGTTGATCCATAAGGCTGCCCAATTGGGGCTTACCGCCATCGCCCTTACAGATCACGATACAATTAAGGGGGTTGAAAGCGCCAAAGCTGCTTCAAAAGAACATGAAAATTTCCAATTTATTCCCGGAATTGAGATAATTATCAACTGGGAAGGCAATAAATCCCACAATGGAGCCCCGGGACTAGGTCTGGGAGGCGAGTTTCATCTGTTGGGTCTGGGGATAAATAAGCCAAGTCCGGCTTTTATCACTGCAATTGATGGATTATTCTGCAGCAGAGAAACCAGAAACAGGGAAATTCTTGACAGAATGCACGAATTAAGCATCGATGTAACCCTGGAAGATATTACAGCTTTCTCCGGCGGCCATATAATTGCACGGCCTCATTTTGCAGCGTTTTTAATAAAACGAAAAATCGTAAAAAACATTGAACAGGCATTTGCGCAATATTTAGGTGTGGGAAAACCCCTGTATGTGCCAAAAGTGGGTCTGTCTTTTGAAGAAGCAGTCACACTTATACGCGAATCCGGCGGTATTCCGGTTTTAGCGCACCCCTTTTCGCTCTTTATCGCCTGGGGACGCCTCCCCGATCTGATAAAAATCCTCAAAGACATGGGGTTAATGGGCATCGAAGCATGGCATCCCACCACAAAAAGAGGCTCCTGCCGCCGCCTGGAAACGTTAGGAAAATCCTTGGGTTTATACATCACCGAAGGCAGCGACTTCCACGGTTCACTCAACCCCGACCGTAAACTGGGGTATTCCAGCAAAGGCAGGAAAATCAGCGACGCTGTTCTTGAAGCAATACCGGAGCTGGCTTTTGCTGGAAATTAGTATCAAGAGGGAATATGAAAAAGCCAAGAAAACAGACTGATTTTAGAGAAAATGCAGGAAAAGTTCTTATTGATTGCTTGTTTTTGGTAGCATGTTCCTTGGCGGAGTTTTACGAGGGGAAGTACCCCCAGGTATAATGGTTACTGGTGGATTTCTTGTAACAGCGTTATTTTGTTCATAATTGCAGGCTTAATATCATATTGGCGTGAAAAGCAATATGAAAAAGAGGTATAGCTTGAGACTGTCCTAAAACCTGTTAAGTGGTAGTTGGTACCCTTGTGTTCCTATTTTTTTTACTTAAGTTGTCGTAGATTTTTTGTGTAATATCGGCGCATTTTAGCGATGGATTTTTTGATTGCAGGACCGACTGCTTCTTCTATGGTTTTTATAAAGGTTTCATCTACATCATCTAGGTATTTTGCGACAGCTGCAGTTACGTCATCTCGAATGTTTTGTTCAGGTTTAAATAGTTCATAAACCTCGATTTTAAGTGCTTTGGCAAGCATTGACAGGGTTTGTGCAGACACCCATTTTTTACCAGTTTCGATATCGCTTAAAAAAGTCGTAGATATCCCCAATTCAAGGGCTAGGTGCAGTTGGGATAAGCCTATACGACTTCTGTAACGCTTGATATTCCGGCTCAAAAGGGCACGGCAGTCTTTTTCTTCTATTTTCATAATTAAGTCTTCCCTGTATTTGGGAAAATGAAAAACCGCAATGTTTTATTTAGTATGATAAATACTTGACATTCCTTCAAAAAGCCATTAGATTAAGTATTACAATTCATCTATTAGCGGATTTTTAGACAACTGTTTTTGCATAGTGCAAATTGAGTTAAAAACATACTAAAAATCTAAAAGGAGTTTTTATGAAAAATTTTGTTACTTTTATCTTTGTGCTGAGTCTAATCTTGACTTTGAGCACCTGTGCCACAGGCGGTAGTACGACTGGTGGCTCTTCACAGCGAGTAGCACCAAGCGGGTTTCCTGCTTTTGTACGGGATGCCTATGCAAATCAGCCTGATGATGTGCTGATGGGTGTCGGAAGTGCAAGATTAGCAACTATATCTCAATCCATGACTATTTCTGCAAATAGAGCTCGTGCTGAAATTGCACGCCAAATGAATAACATGGCAGATGAAATGATCAGAGATTTTCAAGCATCCAATGAAGTTGATTCACGAGCTGCAGTATCATTTCAAGAAAATATAAACGTTACTTTAACCAGAGCTGACATTAGCGGAGCCAGGATAGTAGCTCAAGACATGACAGAAGATCAAACTGTTTGGACTGTGGTTTATTTGGACAGAGCTTCAGTTGTTAGAGAAATTTCTCAAGCACAAGCAGCTGCAAGACTTGCAGTTCCTGCAATGGCTTCCTTTGATGCCGAAGCAAGAATGAATGAAGCGTTTACGAGACAAAGGAACGCAGAACCTCAAGCTAGAAGTTTTGATTGATGAGTCTTGAGTTTACCAAGTATATGTCTAAAAAATTGATGCTCGTACTAACAATTATCATTCTTATTTTTACAACTTGTGTAAGCTCATCTCCAAATCACAGAAACCAGCCTGATTGGGTGCTAGATCCTTATAGTAGGTTAAATCGTAATGAATACATTGCTGTTGTAGGAAGCGGTAATTCACGTCAAGATGCAGAGCGAAATGCTCTTAACAGCCTTGTTGCTCAATTTGGTCAAAGCATACAAGTTGATGAAAGAGTTTCCACTATTTATCAGGAAACAGTAAGAAACACTATTGTCAACTGGTCTGAAGTTACGACTGCCGAAACAGTTATTGCATTGTCAACCGGAATCAACACTCTTGTTGGTGCAGAGATTGGTGAATTCTGGAAAAATTCAACAGGTACTTATTATACAATTGCAATTCTGAATAGGGCAAGAGCAGGCGGAACTTATACCGATATGGTAAGGGCAAACCTTGCAATGATTGATAAACTTGTAAACATTTCTACCGTTGATCGAAACACTTTAAACAGCTTCGCTCGTTTTCAAATTGCCGCAACAATTGCCGATCTAACAGTTATATACGGAAATCTACTTCAACAAGTTGGTTTTCCATATCCGGGAATCAGAAATGGCGATACATATCGATTGGAAGCAGCATCAATTAGACAAAATATTCCTATTAGAATATCTGTAAAAAAGGAAGCGTACGCTGACAGAGGTGGAAGAATTGAAGCAGCATTTGCAAGGGCATTTTCTGATTTAGGTTTTTTGTCAGGTGGAACAGGTTCACGTTATGTTTTAGAAGTAGAAATTAATCTTACGGTGGTACCTCATCTGAATAATTCAACTTTTAATTCTCGCATTGAAATGAATGCAAACTTAATAGATGTTACAACTCAAATGGTTTTACTGCCCTATTTTTTTGCAATACGAGTAGGTCATACAGCCAGCCAGGAAAATGCTGACAATCAAGCTATAGAAGCGACAGTGCGTAATATTAATAATAATTATGTCAGACTGCTAAACGATTTTCTTTTGGGAATGATTCCTAGAGGGTAAAATTTTAACAAATTTCCGTATGGAGATTTAAATAATGTCAGCGGTGACAATAAAACCGCAAAGGAGTTTTTATGAAAACAAAGCACATCGGTATTATAGGGCTTGTGTGTTTACTCTTGCTCTGCTTTCTAGTTCTAGGTTCATGCTTAGATAGATGTAATATTTGTAATGGAACCGGGAATTGCCAAAATTGTCGTGGAACAGGGCAAATACCTCATCAAGGAGATTATAGACAGTGTACGTCATGTGCTCCATGGGGTTCTGGTAACTGTTGGGGATGTCATGGAAGTGGGAAACTTTAATTGCTTGAAATTAATGTAAAAAACAGCTCGTATGAGTTGTTAAATTAAAAACCTCCGAAATGAGGATAAACTAAAAAGGATGTTTTATGAAAAAGATTATTTGTGTTTTATTGTGTTTTTCTTTTGTTTTTGGAGCTTTCGCAAATCCAGTGCAAAATGTAGAAATTGAAAGCCTTTTTTTAAATCAAAATTTCATTTCTGATTTATCATTTCAATTTTCAGATATTAGCGAGGGAACAATACAGTCGAGGTCTGTTTTCGGTAATCAAAATAATAGAATTAACTTAAATAATAGGAACAATGATATAACATCACGTTTTTCAATTAATGGATTGCATCAAAACAGCCAAAGAGATATTGTACCTTTGCAATATTCAGATTGGGATAGTGATACCTTGGTATTATGGGCTATTCTTTCTGGAGTGGTTATTATAGCTGGAGCTGTTGCTATGATACTTATTGCATTTTGAGCATATAACATTTATTTAGAATAATTACTATGAAAAAAAACAGAAAAATATATTTAAGTTTAATAAGTCAGATAATAGTTATTGGAATTGTCTTCATATCATGCGATTATGATAAAAGTTTTCCGGAAACTAGTGATTCAGGCGTAACACCTTTTACTCCAACAGGAGTTAGAGCGGCTGCAGAATCACCAATGACTATTCGTGTTTCATGGAATAGCGTACCTGGTGCAACACGATACAATGTTTATTACTCTTCTTCAGCTTCTGGTGAATTTATCAGCACTGGTGGAAACCATACTTCAACATCATATAGGGATGATTCATTAAGCGCTCTTCAAACCAGATTTTATAGAGTTTCTGCTGTAAATAGATTTGGAGAGAGTACATTGTCTATAACTGTTTCAGCTACTACATGGTTATATTTTTAAAACTTTTCAGCCACCGTTTATATGGCGGTGGTTTCCTATTTATTGTGTAAAGAAAATTGAGGTGCGGTATTAAAAAATTATTTTTTTTGCTATATCTAGCATTTATTTGTCATTCATTATTCCCACAATCTTTGACAATTGAAACAGCTATTATAAATGCAGTAAATGATATATCAAACAATGTCCCACAGGGAACTGTAATTGCTGTTATTAATATTGAATCTGATTATATAAATTTATCAAATTATATTATAAACGAGTTAAATTCTAATTTATTCAATAAAAGATTATTCCAAATTGTACCAAGAAATACAATTAATATTGAAGCAGCAAAAATAGAATTTGATTTTCAAATGTCTGATCATGTAAGCGAATCATCGCAAAAATTGTTTGGACAATCTTTAGGGGCTGATACTATTATAACCGGAATGATAACTAGAGAATCTGTAAATAGCTACCGTTTAATTGTCAATGCAATTCACCTTGAAAGTTTTACATACCAAACTATTTACAACAGTTCGATTCAATATAACAGACATTTACAAACATTAATTAGTGGTAGCAATGATTTTTATTTAAATTATACTACAGGTGAACGAATTGGTATGGGTGGACTAAATATGTTTTTTGGTATCGGATCGATTTCGCAAAAACAGCAATTTGGTTGGGCAGTTGCTGGGCTGGAAGCTATAGGTATTACGTTACTGACTAGCGGTTTATTTATGAATCCAAATCTTGAAGATTATAAACGTGTTGATTACTATGGGAATGTTTATTATGTAAATCATAGGCAATATGTAAAAGAATTCGAAACAAAGCAAATGCTAATAACAACAGGAGCAATTGTAGTTGGCTGTGGAATTGTCTTAGGGTATATAATTCCGTTTTTCCACAACAAACCAAGAAAGAGTCCAACTCTCAAGCAATAAGCATGACTTTTCGTTCCTCCTTTTTTACTTTTAACTGTTAATTGTTCACTGAATTCAAACGCCCAGTTCACGGTAAGCCCCAGAGGTGCCGCCTGTTTAGAGCGATTTAAAGAGGTTTTAACCTACAAACACTTTTTAATCCACTCAGGATGGTTTCTTGCCTCCTCCAAAAGCCGTGCCATTATGCCGGTGTAGCCGCTGCCAAAGGATTTCCACCATTCGATTGTTGAAGTTGGCAATCGCAGTGAAAACATTTGTTTTTTTCGCATTTCGATTGCCAAGCGTCTTCCTTCCCGTATCTGTTCGACGGTGTGCTGTGGAATATCGCTGTAATCTATTGGCCTGTCATCCAGAGCTTTTAAGCGTGTTATAGATTCTTCCGAAAAATGGTAATTATCAAAATCAATTACCCGTTTTACCATACCCATAAAAATACTCCTCTATAAAGTTTTTATCTGCCTTTCTTGCTGATATTATCCGAATTGTGTCTATACTTTCTGTAAAACTAACAATAAGTACATTCCAACCGGCTAACCCAATTGTTTTCCATCGTTTTTCAAATATACTATGAATCCCATCAAACATTTCATAACGTTCTGGATCTGAAAAAACCATGACTGCTTCTTCGAATGAAACTCCATGTTTCCTTTTGTTAATGGTATTTTTGTTTTCATCCCATTCAAACTGTAACTTCATTATACTACTCCTATCAATTTTTGTCAATACATTTGTCAATACAAATTGTAAATACTTTTGTCTTTACGTTTTTTGTTAAATCGAAAGAATATCCCATGGGTCTTCTCCAAGCCGGCGATGATGTACTGCTTCTAGGATATGTTCTGTTTCGATGATGTCTTTGGCTTCCAGGTCTGCAATGGTTCTGGCTACCCGTAAAATTCCATGATACGCTCTGCCCGAAAGTCCCAATTTGGCGATAGCCGCATGGAAGGCTTTTTCTGCCTTTTCGCTTAAAGGACACAGTATTTCCGTTTTACCTGCCGGAAGCAGGGCGTTACGGCGTATTTTTGTTCCCTTAAACCGTTGTCTTTGAATCTCAACTGCTGTTTTTACCCGCTGGGCAATTTCGGCGCTGGAAGTAGGGGTACTTTCGATAATATTTTGTTTGAATCTGCCCATTTCTTCCAATTTGGGCGGGAGGACGGCTACTCTAATCTCCACACGGTCGAGTAATGCTCCACCGAATTTGCGCCAATAACGATTGATTTCTTCCGATGAACAGAGGCAGGTGTAGCCGGAGCTTGAAATATCTGTTTGGCGTACACCAAGGCGGCCGCAGGGACAGGCGTTTGCTGTCATTAATAATTGGAATTCAGCGGGAAGACGTACAGGTCCTTCTGCCCTGACGATGCTTATCACTCTGTCTTCCAGCGGTTCACGAAGCGCCTGCAACACGTTGACCCTGAACTCCGGCGCTTCGTCAAGAAAAAGTACCCCAAAATGAGCAAGACTGATTTCTCCGGGGCGCGGAATTCTGCCGCCGCCAAGTACTCCTTCGGCACTGGCTGTATGATGCGGCGCCCGGAATGGCGCTCTTGTGATAAGGCGGTCGATAAATCTGTACGAAGAATTATCGCTATTATTTGAAAATGGTCCTGCAAGGCTGTAAAGGCGCGTTACTTCGACTGCTTCGTCCGAAGTAAGCGGCGTCATAATCGATGGCATCCTTCTTGCAAGCATTGTCTTCCCGGCACCGGGCGGTCCAAAGACAAGCACATTGTGTCCGCCTGCTGCGGCAATTTCCAGCGCTCGTTTGTAAATTAGTTGTCCGCGAACATCGGCGAAATCACCATGAGAAGTGGTTTCACACGGACTATCTTCCGCCACCACCGATGCAGGCAAAGCGCCTTTTTCTTCCCTGATGAATAGTGCATGTACTGCGCTTTGCAGGTTTTCTGCGGCGGCAAAACGCGCACCCTTTTCGGCAAGGCTTCTGGAAGATGCCAGGATTGCCGCTTCTCCCGCGTTTTCGGCGGGGACGATGAATTCGGTAATCCCCTCGGCGAGTCCGGCTGCAATTGCTGCAAGCACGCCGCGTACAGGGCGTATTTTGCCGGAAAGTTCAAGCTCTCCCATTACAAGCAGGTCTGTGGAAATTGGCACTATACCTGCGGCTGCCATTACAGAAAGCGCAATGGGCAGATCAAGGGCAGCGCCGTCTTTTTTTAGTCCCGCCGGAGCCAGATTGATTAAAATCCTGT